>NZ_JBFAKG010000029.1:0-107749 GCF_040655595.1 Saccharopolyspora sp. NPDC050389 | reverse complement strand
ACGCATCGCGCCACCCGTCACGACGTCGGCAAGACCATCAAACGCGACCTCACCCTCCAACAACACCAAAACCGCACAGGTTAAACAACAAGCTAAGGTGATCGTGGGTGCTGTGGCTGCGGCGGGGATCTTCGTGGTGGGGGCGTGTGGCGCTCCCGCGGCCTCCGACCGGAGCGCTCCCGAACCGGCCAAAGTTCGCGTGGGGCTGCTGCTCGCCGGGCCGACCCATGATGGCGGGTTCATGGAAGCGGGCTACAACGGTGCGAAGCGGGCGGAGCAGCAGTTGGGCGCCGAGATCGCGGTCGTCGATCGGGTGGCGCCGCAACAACCCGCACTGGAAACGGCGATGCGGGATCTGGCCCGCGGCGGCGTCGACCTGGTCGTGGCGCAGGGCGGGCAGAACAACGCCGCGGCGAAGGTGGTGGCCGCGGAGTTCCCGCGGACGACGTTCGTGGTGACGCAGTCCGACGTCAGCGGCCCCAACTTGGCGAGTTACGAGGTCCTGCAGGAGCAGTCGGCCTGGCTCGCCGGTGCCGCCGCCGGGCTGCTGACGCAGTCCGGCGTGGTCGGCCACATGTCGGGAATCCGTCCGGTTCCCGGCTTGAAGGGCCGCGCGGCGTTCGTCGACGGCGTCGCGCACACCAATCCCACCGCGAGGGTTCTGACCAACTTCTCCGGAGACCAGGACGACGTCGCCCTGGCCCGTCGCATCGCCACCGCGGAACTCGACGCGGGTGCGGACTACATCTTCACCATGCTCAACGCCGGACGCCCCGGTGTCGCCGAGGCCATCGGCGCTACCGGAAAGGGCCGCCAGTTCGGCAACGTCCGCGATTTCACCGCAGCCGACCCGACCGTCTTCGCAGGCTCCGCCGTCGCCGACTCGGGCGTAGCGGTCTTCCGCGCCATCGAAGACTTCGCCCACGGCAGACTTCACGGCGGCGAGAGCGTCCGAATCGGCCTGGAATCTCCCGAAGCCGTCCGCCTCACCCTCGCCCCCGACATCCCCGACCACGTGCGCGCCGAACTGGAAGGGCTCCGCCGGCAAATCGTCGACGGCGAGGTGGAGGTGAAAACCACCTACACCGGACCGGAGTTCCCGAATCCGTAAGCGGGATCAGCAGCGACTGCGTGACTTGAATTCCTCGCGGACGGTGCGGACGAATCGCTCTGCGTAGCAGTTCGGTCGCGGGAAGGGTGAACGAGATCGATGTACTCCTGCGGCAGTTGGTCGAACGACAGTTTGGTGACGCTGGTAGGTCCGGAGCTGTACGAGTCCTCGCCTTGAACAAGACCGTTCTCGTCCACTGGCCACAAGATCAGTTGCCGGTGGACGACGAGGTAGTCGGCCGACTCGTCGTCGACCGGAATCCCGCTCCGCGCGGCGTACGAACCGGGGTAGAGCTGCTTCAGGAACCCTTCGGTGACAACGCAGTGATCGTCGACGACCAGCCGGTCCAAAGTGAACTCGAGAATGTTGGTTCGAGTCGCGAGGAAATCCGTGTAATACGTCTTCACCCCGTCGTAGCCTTCCGGGCCGACGTCCTTGCCGCCGTTCCAGAAGTGGTAGTTGGGCGCGAGGCTCAACGTCGCCATCAGGCGGTCGAGGTTCGGTTCGGCCTCCGCCCTCATGTGCTCGATCACGACGCCGAGGACGACGCGGTGCCGCGCGTTGGTCGTGACGGCAAGGCGATTCTCGAGCATTTCCCAGGTGCGCTCGGGGTCGATGACGGCCGCCACGGGGAATTCCTTTCCGCGGAAACGGATGTCATGCCAGATGGTGACCCGAGACCCACCGCGGGGTCATCCGATGCGCGTCGGCAGATTCCACCGCCCGGCCCGACGCTTGTCGGGGGACACGGCTCAGAACTTCTCGCCGAACACCTCTGACGCGGCCAGCTCCGTCGACGACAGCGTCACCCTGCAGACCATGAGCACCAACGTCGCCTTGAACCGGTCCATCGGGTCCGCCAGATCCCAGCCCATCTCCGCTTCGAGATGTGCGAGCCTGGCAGCGACGGTGCTGTGGTGCACATGCATTTCTTCGGCGGTACGCCGGAGCGACCCGAACACGCAGTAGGCCTCGAGCGTGGCCACCACCTGTTCGCCGGACGCGGACGTCGCGATCGCATTGATCCGCGCTGCATCCGGATCGTTGAGCAGGCGTTTCAGCGGGAGCTCGGCCAGCAGCTCCAGCGAACCCAGCCGCCCGTACGACACGGCTCGCCTCCCATGTCCGGTGGACGATGCGAAGCGCAGCGCTCGACGCGCCTGCTTCCACGACGCCGGCGCCGCGTACACGCTCATGCGTTCCCCGATCCCCACCCACGGGCCGCGGTCACCGCCGCCGAGCACCGTCGGGTGCTCGGCGGCGATCGCGGCGTGCAGATCATCGGCCAGCTGACGGTCGTCGCCATCGTCTTGCAGGAGCACCGCGGTCAAGTTCCCGACCGCGACCGAGTGAACGAGGCGACCCGGGCAGCTGCGCGAGACCAACTCCACCGCAGCCTTGCTCGACGTTGTGGAGACCGCCATCACGCGCACCTTCCGGATCGCGTCCAACCCGAGCAATCCGACCGCTCGAACCCGGTCCTCACGCCTCTCCTTGTCGGAAAGCACCACTTCCAGCAAAGCCGGATGACCAAGCCTCGGACCGGCCGCTGACCGCGGCGTCGCCACGCGCAAAGCGTGCTGAAGCCGGTCGAGGAGAAGCGAGTCGAGCGGGTGCTCGGCAGCGGCAGCGCGTTCGAGCCGGACAGCCGGATCCGCCGCGGTCGGCGTCACAAGGCGGCTCTCATCGAGCAGGTCGCCCAATGCCCCGTATCTGATGACCGTGCCCGATGCCCACTGGGCGCCGACCGGGCACTCCGCGAGCAACGCCGCGGACCGCACGATTGCGTCGGCGTTGGCGGCGGACTCGTTGAGAGCGTCGAAGTACGAGATGATCCGGAACACCGACAGCATGTCGGATCCCAGCTCCGACATGCGCAACTGCTCATCCTTCATGGTGTCCGCCATCTCTCGGCAGCCCACCGTCACCGGCGAGCTGCAAGTTCCCGGCACGGTCGAGCTCTACTTGCAACAGCAGCAGAAGAGCCGCAGTGCCCTCCACGCGCGTGGAAGGCACTGCTGATCGTCGATGTCCACGCTATCCCTGGTGCCTCGGACCTTCCGGGCGCCGGGTGCTCGCAGGGGCGAGGACGATGTCGAAGCGGGCCCGCGACCAGGTGCGGTCACCGAGGTCGCGGCCGTCGGGCGCGGGGACGCCGGGGGCCTGCCGCGTGAAGTCCTTCACCAGCGACTGCTTGACCCCGAACACGGTGTCGGAGTCCAGCAGGGCGTCGTCGGCTACGAAGATGTGGGTGACCAGGGTTCGCAGATCCTCGGCGGTGACCATGAAGTGCAGGTGGGACGCGCGCATGGGGGAGCGGCCCGCCCTCGCGAGCAGTGCGCCGACCGGGCCGTCGTGCGGAATCGGATACGGGGTGGGCGTCAAGCCCCAGAAGCGGTAGGCACCGTCTTCGTCGGTGAACAGGTGGGCCCTGCCCGAAACCCGGCCATCGCGATATTGCACGTCGTAGAGGCCGTCCTCGTCGGCCTCCCACACCTCGATCCGGGCCCCGGGAACAGGATTGCCGTCGGTGTCGGTGACCGTTCCCTCGACCCAGCACGGCTCGCCCGGCGCGCCCCCGGCGATGTCGCCGCCGAGCGGGATCCGCGGGGCGTCGTCGACGAAGAACGGGCCGAACACCGTTGCTTCGGTGACGTTCGCGTAGGCCTGGTTGTTCACGGCGATGGTCTGCATCGATGCGCCAAGGACGTCGGAGAGGAGGATGAATTCCTGGCGTTTGCCGTCGGTGATGTTCCCGCAGGAGGTGAGGAACTCGATCGCCGCGGTCCATTCCTGCTCGGTCAGCCGCACCTCGCGAATGAGGGCGTGCAGGTGTCGGACCAGGGCCTGCATCACCTGCCGCAGACGCGGATCGGCGGTGTCGTCGAACGACGCGACCACTCGGGCGACGAGATCGTCCTCGACCGCCCGCTGCTCGGGGGTGGTCTGTGCCGCGGTGGCGCTTTGCGCATTCATCATCGGCTCTCCGTGTCGCTCGTCATCGTCTCGGGATCTGCGCCTTGCCAGGCCGCGTGCAGCACACGTCGCAGGTCGTCGGCGGTGACCGGGCGCGGGTTGTTCGGCGGCACAACCGGCAAGATCGCGTTCACCGCGTCGTCGATGTCGGACTCGCCGAACCCGTGGTCGCGCAGCGCCTTCGGCGCCTGGAGCCGGCCGCGCAGCTCCTGCAGGCCGGCGATCGCGCTCGGGGCGTCCAGCGCGGTCGCGATCCGCCGTTCGGCCTCCGGCGCGGAGGGCGCGTTGAACGCGAGCACGTACGGCAGCACGATCGCGTGGGTCTGGGCGTGCGGCAGGTCGTACGCGCCGCCGAGGACGTGGCAGATCTTGTGGTGCAGCCCCGAGCCGGCCGAGGAGAACGCCAACGCCGACAGGTATGCGGCGTACAGGGCGTGCTCGCGGCCGGGCAGACCTGCCGGATCCGAGACCACCTGCGGCAATCCGGTGTGCAGCGCACGGATCCCTTCCTGCGCCAATGCTCGATCGATGGGGTCGGCCCGCGGCCCCCACATCGCGTCCACGCAGTGCGCCAACGCGTTCAAGCCCGAAGCGACGCTCATCGGCACGGGCAGGGACAGCGTCAGTTCCGCGTCGTAGATCACGGCCCGTGGCAGCACCCGCGCGTCCACGCCGGTGGTCTTGCGGCTGCCCTCGGTCAGCCCCCACACGGTCGTGGCCTCCGATCCCGCGTACGTCGTCGGAACCGCCACGATCGGCAGCCCGCTGGTCAGCGCGATCGCTTTCGCCAACCCGGTCGCAGAACCGCCACCGATGCTGACCACGACATCGGCCTCGTGCCGGGCCGCGGCCGCGCGCGCCCGCTCGGCCGCCGCCACCGGCACGTGCATCGCCACCTCGTCATGGCGATGCACCACCGGCAGGTCGCCGGTGATCTTCTCGGAGAGCGCGGCCTCCGCCGGCGACGCGATCACCATCACCCGTGAGGTTCCCAACCTCGCCACCTCACCGGCGAGCATCGCCGCCGCCTTCCCGGAGCCGAAACACACCCGCTGCGGAAGGTTCTCATGCTCGAAGTGCAACTCGCACCACCTTTCTCAACTACCAAGCCGAATCGGGTCCGCGTCGGCGAGGCGATCGGCGAACCAGTCGGCAACGAGATCGTTGCGCTCGTCCGCGTGGTTGTAGATCGTGTGCTCGCCGTCGTCCCAGACTCGCAGCGTCGCGTCGCCCGTGACCGCGCCGTCGAGGAACGGCTGCTGGTCTTCAAGACCGACGAGAGGATCCTTGCCGCCGTGCAGCACGAGCACGGGGCAATGGATCCGGTCCTTCTCCGGATCGAATCGCAGACGCGCGAAGTTCTCGTCGATGGCCGCTTCGTCCGTGGTGCCCAGCATGGCCGCAGCCTGCTCGGCGAAGGTGCGGAAGGGCAGGAGGCGAGGCACGGCGAAGGCGCCGTTGACGCAGCAAGCCCGCACGTCGCTGTTGCGGGCGGCGGTGAGGGCGGCGAACAGGCCGCCGACGCTGTTGCCCCACACCCCGACCGGCCCACCGGCGGCGGCCGCGCAGCGGACGAACGCGCCGTAGGCGGCGGCGACGTCGACATCGAGGTGGATTCCGTACCGCAATCGGCTCTCGCCCTGTCCGGGGCCCTCGGCCAGGATCGTCGCCAGGCCCCGCGCCGCCAGAGCGTCCGCATAGCGCAGATATGTGGCTCCCCAGCCGCTCTGGCCGCCGAAGACGATCACGGTTCCGGCGACCGGTGACCGCTCCGGCCGCACGTGCCAGCCGACGAGGTTCCCGCCGGCGAACGGCAGCTCGACCTTGTGCATCGTCGACGGGGCCACTGCGGCGGCTGCGGCGACCGCGCCGCTGAACGCCGCGTACAGCTCGCGCTTGCGAGGGGTGTCGAAGTTGATCGCCATCTGCGCGAACACGAAGTCGGCGGCGGCGGCGCGAAAGCCGCGCAGCGCGGTCGTGGTGTGCCCGGCGCTCAAGGCCGCTTCGGCCAGCTCCAGCCGATGTCTGCCCAGTCGTTCGGCGGCCACGTCCCAGGCCTCGCCGGCCCGGGTCGCGCGTTCGAGCAGGACGACGTCGGCGTAGGGCATGCCCCCGTCGAGCAGTCGCGTCGCCGGCATCGCCCGCCAGTGCGCGGCGGCCTCGGTCGAAAGCGGGGTTTCTGCCATGGTTTTCTCGCTCACTGGGCCACTCGCTCGGCTCGGGGCGCTGGGGCGTCCACGAAGCACAGCGCCGTGCGCAAATCGTCGACGAGCCCGGGCAGCTCGCTCATCGAGCCGGCGCCGTAGATGTGGAAGTCGGGTCGGGCGATGTAGGCCTCGACGCCGTGGGATCGAAAGAAGTCGGCGTAGGTTCCGTCGGTGTCGGTGAACGCCCCGGAGCAGCCGGGCTCGGTGGTGGCGATGATGGCGCCGAGATCTTCGAGGAAGGTCAGTTGGTCGCCGTCGAGCACCGAGCGGGGATCGCGTGCCGCGACGATCGAGAAGCCCCAGCCGAGGACGTCGTCGAAGCGGCCGGCCTGGCCGCCCTCGCGGATGACGCCCTGCGGGGACAGCGTTCCCGCCAACGATCGCGGCGTGCCGTCCGGTTCGGTGGCGATGACCCCGGTGGTGAGCGTCGGGAACGGCGGCATCGACGGGATCTCCCCGCGCAGGAACGCGGCGTCGCGGGCGACGGCGGCCTCGGAGTTCGTCAGGTTCGCGATCTTGCCCAGCTCGACCGCGCAGTGCTGGATGACCTCGACGTGGGGGCGCCGCTCGGGTTCGTAGGTGTCGAGCAGGTCATCGCTCGCGCGCCCCGAGAGCACGAGGTCCAGCTTCCACGCCAGGGCGATGCCGTCGCGCATGCCGGAACACGCGCCCTGGCCCATGTAGGGCGGCATGGTGTGCGCGGCGTCGCCGGCCAGCAGCACGCGTCCGCTGCGCCAGGTCTCGGCGGTGCGGGCGGAGAAGGTGTAAACGATCTGCCGGAGGATGCGGACATCCTCCGACCCCAGGCCGTGGCGGTCGCGGAACCAGTTCGAGGCGAACTCTGGGGTTTCCATCTCGTGGGGATCGTCGGTCGGCAGGACCGCGACCTCGAATCGCTGGCGGCTGCGGCCGATGGGCATGAACATGCTCGGCTGGGCCGGGTCGCAGAACTGCCGGGTGACCTCGAAGTCGGGGCCGAGCGGACGCCGGCACTCGGTGTCGATGTTCAGCCAGCGGTCGTGGACGCCCAGGTCGGAACGTTCGATGCCCAGCGCGTTGCGGACGAAGCTGTTGGCGCCATCGGCGGCCACCACGTACCTCGCGGTGACCGTCCGGTCGGCGGCGCCGCTGGACCACTGCTCGTCCCGGTCTCGCGACCAGGGCCGGGCCACGAGGGCGACGTGGTCGGGTTCCTGTTCCACGGACACCACTCCGACGCCCTGGTTGACCTCGATGTTCGGGTAGGCGCGGTTCCGCCGGTGGATCGCCAGGTCGATGTCCGGCTGGTACATCGAGTAGTGGGCGGCGAACCCGCTGGATTCCCCGGACCAGTCGACCGCGAGGAGCAGGTCGCCGCTGCCGTTGCGCCATTCGTAGGTCTGCTTCGGGGAGGCGTCCCGGAGGGCGAACTCGACATCGCCCGCCGCTTGGACGATGCGCGCGGTCTCGCCGTCGATGTGGGTCAGGCGCGGCAGACCGTAAAGATCCGGCCACCGCTCGAACACGACCACCCGGTGGCCGGCCCGACCGAGGAGGGACGAGAGCACCAGGCCGGTCGGCCCGTATCCGACCACGGCGACATCGTAATCTGGGGACACCGCAACTCCTTGCTACCTGGGAATTTCCTTGCTCGATGCCCGGCGACGCTACGAGCGTGTGACCTGGGTCGCTATCCGCAACGCGACACCGTCAGCCGCATCGCGCCACGGGTCTCCCGCCGCGTACTCCCGCCCCGCCCGGTGGGCGGGCTAGCCTGGTGGTCCGGTGCTCATCGCTCGGCTGAGGTTGATGTGGGCAAACATGCATCTGGTCGTGCCGTCCCAGGACCGGCACGACATTCATCCGCGACAGCGCCAACGCGGGGGCCGCTGGCGCCGCACACCATGCTCAGCACGGAGAGCGTCGACGCGTTCTGCCGCCAGGCGTCGGAACTGCTCAGCGTTCACGACATCCATCGCACCAGCGCGGTCGCCACGTCCCCGTTCCGCGGTCAGGTGCGCGCGGCCACGCTCGGCGACATCCAGCTCGTCTACCTCGAACAGGGCGTCGACATGCACGTCGACATCCTCGAGCGCATCGACTACTACGACCTGATGCTGGCGGTCGCCGGCACCAACGAGATCACCTGCGACGACGCCCGCGCGCAGATCAACCGAGCGCACGGTGCGTTGCTGTCGCCCAGGATGCGGGCGCGGATGCGGATGGACGCCGCCTACCGCCAGATGCACCTGCGCATCGAGCGGCACGCCCTCGACCGGCGTCTGGAGGCCCTCCTGGGACGCCCGCCGCACGCCCCGGTGAGCTTCGATCTGTCCATGGATCTGGCCTCGCCGCAACTGTCGACCTGGACGTCGTCGCTGGGGTTGCTGATCCGCGATCTCGACATGGCGAACGGGCTCACCGCACACCCCCTCGCCGCCGCCAGCTGGCAGGAAATGCTGTTGACCGGCCTGCTCCTGTCGCAGCCGCACACCTACTCGGCCGACCTGTTCGAACAAGATCGGCCGCAGGTTCCCCGGAGGGTCCTCAGGGCGGCGCTGGACTACTGCGAAGAACACCTCGCCGAGCCCGTGACGGTCGGCGAGATCGCCCAGCACGTCGGGATCAGCGTTCGGTCGCTCCAACGCGCGTTCCAGGAGAACGTCGGCACCTCCCCGAGCCGCTACCTCCAGTCGCTTCGGTTGGCTCGGGTCCGGCAGGATCTTCTCGCGCCGAATCCCCGGTCGCCGGTGTCGGTGACCGAGATCGCCTACCGGTGGGGATTCGTCCACCTCTCGCGATTCGCGGCAGCGTACAAACGGCGATATGGCGAAGCGCCGTCCGACACCAGATCCCGCGCGGCCGACGACTGACGGCAGCGGCGCGAACCCGGATCACCGATCTTGGGACAGCTCTGCGCGCAACCGTTGCTTGTCGAGCTTTCCGCCGGTGCCCAGCGGCAGCTCCTGCCGGAGCACGACCCTTTCGGGCCAGCAGTGCTTCGACACGCCGCGGTCGGTCAGGTAGGCGCGCAGCTCGGCCACGTCGAGGTCCGCGCCGTCCCTGGTCACCACGACGGCGCAGACCCGCTCGCCGAGCACCGGGTCGGGCACCCCGAGGGCGGCCACCTGGGCGACGCGCGGGTGCCCGGCGACCTCGGCCTCGACCTCGATCGCGCTGATGTTCTGCCCGCCGCGGATGATAAGATCCGCGGTCCGGCCCGCGACGGTCAGGTACCCGGATTCGTCGATCGTGGCGAGGTCCCCGGTCAGCAGCCAGCCGTCGGCGCGGAACAGTTCGGCGTTGGCCGCGTCGTCGCGGTAGTAGCCGGGAGTGATACCCGGCCCGCGACCGGCGCACTGGCCCGGCCCGCCGTTCGCCGTGACGTCGTTGCCGTCGGCGTCGAAGAGGCGGATGTGCTGCCCGGCGATCGGGCGCCCGACGGTGTCCAGGCGCTTGCCGGGCGGATCGGCCAGGCGCGTGACGCTCAGCGGCCCGGCTTCGTTGGAGCCGTAGAACTGGAGGACGGTGGCACCCGCGCGATGTTCGAACTCGGCCGCGTGCTCGGCGCGCACCGGCTCGCCGCCGGTGAACAGCACCCGCAACGACGTCAGGTCGGCGGCGGCCAGCGCGGGTGAGTTGAGCATCATGATGAACTGGCTCGTCACGGCAGCCAGGACCGTTACGCGTTCACGCTCGATCAGGCCGATCGCCTCGGGCGCGTCGAAATCGGCGCACAGCACGGTCGTCGCGCCGAGCATGGCGGGCACGAAATGCGCGCTCCAGAGCCCGAAACCGTACGGCGCGGGCAGAACGCTGAGGAACACGTCGTCCGGTGCGAGCTCGGCGGCTTCGGTGGCGAGCGCGCCGAAGTACTTGCGGGTGTTCATCGTCGCGGTGACGCATTTGGACAGTCCGGTCGTGCCGGAGGTGCTGTTGAGGAAGAACAGTTCGTCGGCCCCGAGCGCCCGCCCGGCGATGAGCGATTCGGCTCGTTCGAGGCCGGGCAACGGCGCAGGCACGCCGTTGAGGCGCAGGTGCAGGCCGTGCTCGTCGAGGTCGGCCAGCACGTGCCGGTCGACTCGCGATCCCCGCTCCCGGACGGAGTCCCGCAGCGCTCCCGCGTCCCGGCCGCGGTGCTCGGGACGGGTCAGCAGCCAGCCGCATGACGTGCGGTCGAGGAGCCGGGCGACCTCCTGGTCACCGGCTCGTGGTCCCATGCCGAGCGTGACCGCACCGGCCTTCTGCGCGGCCAGGTACACGACGTGCACCAGCGATCCGCCGGTGAGCAGCACACCGAGCACAGCGCCGCGGGGAAGTCCGAGTTCGACGAACGCGCCCGCGAGTCGCGTGCTGAACTCGTCGTACTCCCGCCACGTCAGGGACCGGTCCGGGGCCCGGAACGCCCAGCCGCGCGGATTCCGGACGGCGTTGCGCCGGACGTGGTCGGCGACCGTGGTGGCGTCCCAAGCGCCGCTTCGGTGGTGCCGCTGGACGGTCGCGGCGTCGAATGCCGGCCGGCTGCCGATCGTCCCGCCCGGCATCAGGCCTCCAGGATGCGCCGGGCCAGCGCGTAGTACGGATCGTCCGCGTCCCGGCTTCCGCGCGGCCCGTTTCCCTCCGGGGCGAGTTGTGCGCCCACCGTCGAGTGCGTCCACTCCCGCACCGCGAACCGCTCGACGATCGCCCATCGCCCGCCGCGCTCGGCCATGTGATCGACATAGCGGAAGCCGCTGATGAAGTTGCGCCGCGGATCCGATTCCGGCGATCCCCAGTGGACCGCGGTCCCGTAGGTCTCGGCGATCGCCTCGTCACCGCGCAGCTCGCAGAGGTGGTTGCCGACGACGTGCATGGTGCCGGTGAAGCCGCCGAGCAGGGGACGCACCCACTCGATGTATTCGTCGACAGTGCCGTCGAAGCCGGTGTGGTGGTCGATGCCGCCGGGGTGGTAGGCGGAGCGCACCAGGTCGAAGTCGAGCCGGTCGATCCCGCGGCAGTAGCGCAGCACGACCTCGCGGATCCGCTGGCCGGCCAGCAGTTCGGTCAGCGGATCGGTCACTGCGTCACCGTCCAGCCGCCGTCCACGGGCAGCAGGACGCCGTTGATGTAGGAGGCGAGCGGGCAGAGCAGGAACAGCGCGGCCCACGCGATGTCGTCACCGGTCGCCATCCGCTTCATCGGGTTCTTCTCCAACGACCGCTGCCCGACCTCGCTCTGCACGAAGCCCTTCAGGCGCGGGGTGTCGGTCATGCCCGGGGCGACCGCGTTGCTGCGCACCTCGGTGTTCCGGTAGGTGGCGAGATGCCTGGTGTAGCCGGCGATGCCCGCCTTGGCGGCGCAATACCAGGGCGAGTCCGTGCCGATGAGGTTGCCGGCCAGCGAGGAGACGTTCACCAGCGCGGCTCCCTCGGGAACCCCGCCGGAGAGCCAGGTCTCGGTCATCAACCGGACGCTGCCGACCGAGATCCGGACTCCTTCGTCGAAGTCGAGGTTCCCGGCGGAGGAAGGCCCGGCGTTGTTCACCAGGTAGCGGATCTCACCGAGGCGACGGCTCTCGGCGAAGCCCCGCTCGACTTCGGCGGGTGCGGAGACGTCGGCGGCGACCGCGATGGCCTTGCCGCCTGCCCCGGTGATCTGGTCGACGGTGGCGGCGACTGCGCTCTCGTCGAGGTCCCAGGCGGCGACGGCGAGCCCCAGTTCCGCGGCGCGGAGGGCGACGGCCTCGCCGATCCCGCTCCCGGCGCCGCTGACCAGCAGGACGTCTCCAGGGGTGAAACCGAGGTCGATGGTGGGCTGAGCGGTATTCGGCACGGGTGCTCCTCGAAGGGGTAGTGGTGGTCAGACGCCGTATCCGCCGTCCACGTCGAGCTTCTGCCCGGTGATGAACTTCGCGCGGTCCGACGCGAGGAAGCAAGCGGCTTCCGCGATGTCCTGGGCGCTGCCGAAGGCGCGCAGCGGGATGTTGCGCTTGGTGACCTCCAACGCTCGTTCGTCGAGGTCGCCGCTGGCCATCAGCTCGGCGGCCATGCCGTCGGTGAGCATGCCGGGGCCGACGCAGTTCACGCGGATCCCGAACCTGCCTTCCTCGGCGGCGAGCGCCCGGGCCGTCGCCTCGACGGCGCCCTTGGGCCCTGCGGACAGCCCGTCGCGAATCGGGTAGCGGTGGGTGGCCGCGGTGGTGATCGCGACGATCGAGCCCCTGCTGGCGCGCAGTGCGGGCAGCGCGGCGTGCACGAGGTTGAAGAACGCTTCGGCCTCGGCGGTGAGGTGCTTGGCGAAGACGGCCGGTTCGACCTTGGAAAGGTGGACCTGCGGTATCAGGGGGCCTGCCGCGTGGACGAGCGTGTGGATCGCGCCGAAGCGTTCGACGACGCTGTCCAGGTAGACCCTGCTCCGTTCGGCGTCGGTGAGGTCGAGCCGGTCCGCCACGGCCACGCCGCCGCGCTCGACGAGCTCACCGACCAGGCTCTCGGCGGCCTGCTGGTCGCTGCGGTAGGTCAGGGCGACCCGGGAGCCGCGTTCGGCGAGCATCCGGCAGATCGCGGCACCGAGACCGCCGGTCCCACCGGTCACCACCGCGACGCCCCGCCTGTCCTGGAAATCCTTCACGATCGGCCTTTCGTGGAAGCAGTCGCTTGGTCGAAGCCGGGCCGGTCGACATCTCCCGGGCCGGAGCGGACTCGTGGAGCCGTTCTCACGGCCCGCGGGCGGTTTTCCCGTGGTGCTAGGGACTGTTGGGCATGTTGGTCCAGCCCTTGCCGTCGGCGCGGCCGTACCAGCCAGAGGCGGCCAGCGTGCCGCCGTCGACCGGCAGCGTGTGGCCCGTGATGTAGCAGGCCTCGTCCGAGGCGAGGAACTGCACGGCCGCGGCGTAGTCGTCCGGGTCGCCGAAGCGGCCGAGCGGGACCCAGGTCCGGATCAGCTCGGGATCGCGGCCGCGGAGCATCGCGGCGGCGGGGGTCTGCGGGGTGTCCGCCAGATCGGGCGCGATGGCGTTCACCCGGACGCCGTACTGGCCGACCTCCACCGCCAGGCTCTTCGTGAACGCCGAGACTCCGGCGTTGAACGCCGAGTAGGCGGCCTTGCCCGGAATGCCGCGGAAGGCCTCGACGGTCGAGTTGTTCACGATGGCACCGCGACGCTGCTCGATCATCGCCGGCAGCAGCGCGTGGGTCATGGTGAACACGTGGTGCAGGTTCAGCTCGTAGAGCCGGCGCCACTGCTCCGGCGTCGATCGCACGAACGTCCACGACGTCGGGCGGAAGTCCCCGACGTTGTTGACCAGCACGTCGACCCGGCCGTCTCCCGCGGACAGCGCCGCATCGGCGGTCTCGGCCACCACGTCGTCGTCGGTGATGTCGCCGATGACGACCACGCAGCGACCGCCGGCGGCCTCGATCTCCAGTTGCGCGGCGCGGGCGGCGTCGCCGTCCACGTCGTTGAGCACGACGAGATCCCCGGCGCGGGCGAACCGGCTGCTGATGGCACCGCCGATGCCGAGCGCACCTCCGGTCACAACGCAGATCCGCGGTCGATCAGTCATCTTCGCTCCAGGAGGGAACGCGCCGGCGGCGCGGTGTTCGGGTCTCGATCCAGTCGATGGACAGCTCCCGGCGCGCGAACAGCCACGCGCCGTCCTGCCTGCGATAGCCGTCGACGTAGCGCAGGTGCCACACGACGTTGATCGGCTCGCCCGACGATCGCTTGCCCAGGTGGTGCGCGATGCAAGCGATGCGGCCGGTCGCGGTCTGCCCGTCGCCGTCGAAGACCTGGCCGACGATCGCGTGCTGGGTGAGTTCGAACGCCTCGACCGCGCGCAGTGCGCCGGCGATCGCCGATCGACCACTGTGGACGACGGAAGGGCCGAGTTCGGCCGGCGGGGATGGCATCGCCAGCACGGCGTCTTCGATGAACAGGGCCGCCGCCGCGGTGAACGCGCGATCGTCCACAGTGGCCGCGTAGCGGGCGACCAGGTCGGCGAGCTCGACCCGGTCGACCGCGGTGAGCGTCATCGCCCGGCCAGGCCGAGCCGCTGCGCGCACGCGGAGAGCTCGTCCTTGACCGCGGCCAGGTCGGTGGTCGGCGTGGGCTGCAGCATGATCCGGCTCGCGCCCCGCGCGGCGAGCGACTCGGCCTTCTCGGTGGTGATCGCCGAGACGAGGTGCCCGAGCGTGACCTCCAGCGCGTCGGGATCGCGGTCCGCCGCTTCGGCTTCCTGCCGCATCAGGTCGATGAGCTGCTGCAGCTCGGCGCCGCCGACGCCGAGCGGCTGCAGGCCGTCGCCGCGACGTCCCGCGCGCCTCGCGGCAGCGCGGCTGTGCCCGCCGATGTGGATGGGAATCCCGCCGGCCCGGGCGGGCTTCGGGTAGGTCATCGCCCCGGCGAAGGAGAAGAACCGGCCGTCGTGGTCGACGCCGGTCGGCGACCGGTCGGTCCACAGCTTGCGCAGCACGTCGATCTGCTCGTCGGCCCGCTTCCCGCGCGTCTCGAACTCGGCCCCGCACGCCTCGATCTCCTCCCGCATCCAGCCCATGCCGATGCACAGGCGCAGCCGGCCTCCGGAGAGGGCGTCGAGGGTCGCCGCGCGCTTGGCCAGCACCACGGGATGGTGGTTGGGCAGCACGAGCACGCCGGTGGCCAGCTCGATGCGGGTCGTGTGCGCGGCGAGGAACATCAGCAGGTCCAGCGGATCCGGGATGTCGCAGTCATCGGCCAGCTCCATCTTCCCGGAACTCGCGTAGGGGTAGACGCTGGAGTACCGGCTGACCACGACGGCGTGCTCGACCGCGACGATCGATTCGAACCCGCATGCCTCGGCGTGCCGGGCGAACTCGCCCATCCAATCCGGCCGGGCGGTGACACCGGCCGCCACCGGAGCCATAACGGCATATCTCATAACGGAATCCTACGAGAGACCGGCGAGAATACAAACCTAGCGTTTGCTTGTTTTGCTGGGTTAGGATGGCGCGCCCCGAAATCGGATCCGTTGGGGCGCCGGTGCCAGGTGGTGATGCCCGACGAGACCAGCCATCGCGGCGATGCCGGGCAGGTGGACCGGATCGCGACGGCCATCCCGTGCGGCGTGTTCGCCACGTCCACCCGCGTCGGGCACGCGTGCCTGCTGCTGGATTCCGGTCTCGCCACCCGCAGTGACCAATGTGGATGATGGGGGAAGGGCTTGCTTTGCTGTGGCGCTCGCCTGGCGCACGGTGAGTCCCCGAGCGCAAGTCACCCGCCAGCGGCGTAGTTTCGCGTGAAATTGCGCTGCTCGCGTCCGTGTGGTCGGCCGGTTCTGGGGTTCACGCTCCGGGTCGGCGCGGGGTGACGGGTGCCGGCCCGGGCGTCACGCTTCCTTCGCCGCGTCGCGGAGCCTGGTCTTGAGGATCTTGCCGCTCGCGTTCTTCGGCAGTTCGCTCCGAACGACGATCTCCCTCGGCACCTTGAAGTTCGCGAGCCGGGCCCGGCAGTACTCGATCAGCTCGTCCTCCGTCGGCTTGCTTTCGCCGCGCGGCACCACGAACGCGATGGCGACCGAGCCCATCCGCTGGTCCGGCTTCGCCACGACGGCCGACTCCGACACCTCCGGGTGCGTGGCGAGGACGTTCTCCACCTCGGCCGGGTAGACGTTGAACCCGCCGACGGTGAACATGTCCTTGATCCGGTCGGTGATCTGCAGGCAGCCGTGTTCGTCGAGGCGACCCACGTCGCCGGTGTGGAACCACCCGTCGGCGTCGATGGCCGCGGCGGTGGACTGCTCGTCCTCGAAGTAGCCGAGCATGACGTTGCGGCCCCGGACCAGGATTTCGCCCTCGTCGCCGGCGGGCGCGTCGTCGCCCGCGGGGTCCGCGATGCGGACCTCCATGCCGTCGACGGGTGGGCCGGTCGTCTCCGCGATGTGCGCCGGGTCGTCGTCCGGGAGGGACTGGGTCACCACGACCGCCTCGGTCAGGCCGTAGGCCTGGCTCACGGACGCGAAGCCCAGCTCGTCGCGCATCCGCTGGAACAGCGCTTTTGGCACCGTCGCGGCTCCGGCGACGGAGAACCGCAGCGACGAGAGGTCGTACTCCGCCAGTCTTGGGTGGTTGAGCAGGGACGTGAACAGGGTCGGCGCGCCGGGCAGCACCGAGATCCGCTCCGACTGGATGAGTTCGAGCAGCTCGTCGGCCTGGAACGTGGCGACCGGGTAGATCGTGGTCCCCGCGGTGATCGAGGTGATCATGCCGGCCTTGTAGCCGAAACCGTGGAAGAACGGGTTGACGATGGCGTAGCGGTCGGCCGTGCTCAGCTCGGCCCGCTCGGCCCAGACCCGCGCGACGTCGATCGTCTGCCGGTGCGCCGTGAGCACGCCCTTCGGGATGCCCGTCGTGCCCGAGGTGAACATGATGTCGCAGATGTCGTCGGGCGTCACCGCCGCGACCATCGCCGCGAACTGGTCGCGGTCCACCAGGTGGCCGCCGGAGATGAAGTCCGGCCAGGTGAGCACGTCGTCGGCAGGCTGCCCGCGTCCGCCCAGGTCCACCACGGTGTGCAGGTGGGGCAGCCCGGGGATGGGACCGTTCCCCGCCTGCCCGGGCGATTCCGCGGCGGCGGTGCGGAGCATCTCGAGGAAGTCGATGTCGAGGAAGCCGTTCGCGAGGACGAGCGTCGAGGCGCGGGAGCGGGCCAGGACGGTCGCCGCTTCGTGGCCCCGGTAGCGGCTGTTGAGCGGGACGACGATGGCCCCGATGGTCTGCGCGCCCAGGAGCGCGAGGACGAACTCCAGCCGGTTCGGCGCCCAGATGGCTGCGCGGTCGCCTCGGCGCAGGCCGCGTGCCGCGTACGCGCGCCCCGTCTCGGTCACCAATTCGGCCAGCTGTTCGTAGGTGACCCGGATGTCCCCATCGACGACGGCAGGTTGGTCGGGATGCCGCCGTGCGGCGTCCGCGACGAGGAGGGGGATTGTCATCGGGGCGTTCACCGTGTCCACGCTCTCCTTCGAGGCGACCAAATGCTTGCTAGGTAATCCTAGCGGCGGGTGCGCCCGCAGACCAGATCCTGCGGCGCGTGGGACCGGGGTGCCGCGGCGGGCAGTGACGCCCGTGCGGGCGCGGCTGTGGCAGACTGTCGACCAAACGCTTGTTGTTGTGGGGGATTCGCGGTCTGCGGGAGGTAGGCGAAATGGCGACGAGGACCCGGTCGGGGGCGGCCAAGCGCGGTGCGGCCTCGGCAGGAGGCGGCAGCGGCTCCGACCGGCGGAGCCAGCTGCTGAGCATCGCCGCGACGCTGTTCGCCACGAGGGGGTACGCGGAGACCACCGTCCGGGACATCGCCGACGAAGCGGGCATCCTCTCGGGCAGCCTCTACCACCATTTCAGCTCGAAGGAGGCGATGCTCGACGAGATCCTGCGGGACTTCCTGTCCGCCCTGCGCGATCGCTTCCGCAAGATCGAGCAGGACAGCGTCGATCCCCGCGCGGCGCTCGACGAGCTGATCGTCGCCTCGTTCGAGGCCATCTCCGCGACCCCGCACGCGGTCGCGCTCTACCAGGCCCAGGTGGTGGCGCTTTCCCGCCAGCCCGGCTTCGAGTACGTCGGCGAGTTCAGCCGGGAGATCGAGAAGATCTGGCTGCGGTTGCTGGTCGCCGGGCAGCGGGCCGGGGTCTTCCGCGCCAACGTCGACATGAACATCACCTACCGGTTCATCCGCGACACCGTGTGGTCGTCCGTGCGCTGGTACCGCCCCCGCGGCAAGTACAAGCCGGAGGCCATCGCCGAGCAGTACCTCCAGGTCCTCTACGGCGGCCTCCTCGAGAGCTAGCGGTCAGGCCGGCGCCCTCTGCTGGCGCGCCGGCCGATCCGTCGCTGCCCTCGCCCTGCTGGGCTGGGCAGGTCCAACGCCGCACCGCTGCTTGTCCGTCAGGACGTGCGAGTGCGGATCGGCGATCTCCGATGCGCTGATTCCCTTCCCGTGGTCGATCGCGCCTGCTGAGCGCAGGCGGAGAATGCGCCACGTCCGTTGAAGCCTCTGCACGATCCCGCCGGCTGGGCGACGTCACCCCGGTCAGTCGGGTCGCCGCACGTTCGCTGCCGAGCCGCTGCATTCCCGGTGCTTTGGCGATGTTTCCCTCTGCGCGAGTCGAAGTCCTGCGCGCGCTCCAGGTTGACGAGTGGCGGCGAGGTCTCGCTCCCGCTGCGGGAGAAGTGTATGGTCCACCACACCAAGCGCTTGCTCGGTGATGCAAACGCCTGGCACGAGGGATGTGGGACGTGACGAAGCAACTGGTGGACTTGCGGGACAAGGTCGTGTTCATCACGGGTGCCGCGCAGGGGCAGGGCGCCGAGCACGCTAGGACGCTTGCGGGGCTCGGGGCCGACGTGGTGCTTGCCGACCTGGACGAAGGCGCGGTGGCTGCGGTCGCAGCCGGGATCGACGCGAAGACTCTCGCCCTGGAGCTGGATGTGCGGAGCAAGAGCGCGTGGGGCGAGGCGATGCGGCGCACTCGGGCCGAGTTCGGCCGGGTCGACGTGCTCGTCAACAACGCCGGGATCTGCAGCAAGGCTCCGCTGGCGACGTTCGAGGAGGAGCACCTCGCGCGGACGCTGGAGATCAACCTGGTCGGGCCGATCCTCGGGATGCAGGCCGTGCTCCCGCTGATGCGCGACCGAGGCGGCTCGATCGTCAACGTCGCCTCGACCGCGGCGCTCATGGGTTTCGCAGGTGGGCTCGGGTACGGCGCCTCGAAGTGGGGGCTGCGCGGGGCGAGCAAGTCGGCGGCCAAGGAGCTCGGCGAGTTCGGGATCCGGGTCAACTGCATCTGCCCCGGCGCGATCGACACGGCGATGATCTCCGAGCGGACCAGGGCGGGTGGCGGCGCGGTGGCGAACCAGCCGATCCCGCGGCCCGGTGCGCCCGCCGAGGTCTCCGCGCTCGTGGCGTTCCTGGCCAGTGACGCCAGCAGTTACTGCACCGGGCAGGACTTCGTGATCGACGGCGGCCAGACGATCTGAGGAGGCGAACGTGTTCGACGCAGAGGTCTCGGCGGTCATCCGGTCGCTCGACGCGGGATTCCCGAAGGTCGAGGAGATGACGGGGCCGCAGGCGAGGGCCGCGATCGCGGCGCGGCGGCAACCGGTGCACAACCGAGATGATGTGGCGCGCACCGAAGACCGCGAGATCCCCGGTCCCGGCGGTGGCGTGCCCGTCCGCCTGTACTTCCCGCACCACCGCGGCGACGAGCCGCTGCCGGTCGTCGTCTTCTGCCACGGCGGCGGGTTCGTGTTCTGCGACATCGAGTCGCACGACGCGTTCTGCCGCGAGCTGTCCGGACGGACGTCTTCCGTGGTGATCTCGGTGGACTACCGGCTCGCGCCAGAGCACAAGGCGCCCGCCGCCGCCCTCGACGCCTATGCCGCACTGACCTGGGCCGCCGAGAACGCCCGCGCGTTCGGCGGAGACCCGGGTCGGCTGCTCATCGCGGGCGACAGCGCGGGCGGGAACCTCGCTGCCAGCGCCTGCCTGATGGCCCGGGACGCCGGCGGGCCCGAGGTGGCCGGCCAAGTGCTGATCTACCCCGTGCTCGACCCGTCGTGCGACACCGGCAGCTACCGCGAGTACGGCACCGGTTACGGGAACTCCAAGGCCGCCATGGAGTGGTACTGGCGCCAGTACCTGCCGGCGGACGGCGTGGCGGAGCCCCGGCACCAGGTCGTCCCGCTCGCCGCGGACACGTTGCGCGGCCTGCCGCCCGCCATCGTCGTCACCGCGGGCCTGGATCCGCTGTCCGACGAGGGAAAGGCGTACGCGTCCGCGTTGGCCCGGGACGACGTGCCGGTGACGCACCGCCACTATCCGGCCCTGTTCCACGGGTTCCTGACCATCATGTCCCTGCGGGCCGGCCGGTCGGCCCGCGATCTGCTGTGGCACGACGTGTGCGCAGCTACGAAGCAAGGAGCAACGTCTTGACCATCGGAGCTCACAGCGCGGTGCGCGACGTCCTGGTCGTCGGCGCCGGGTTCGCTGGTCTGTACGCCGTGCACGCGTTCCGGCGAGCCGGACTCGACGTGGTCTGCCTCGAAGCCGGTGAGGACGTCGGCGGCACGTGGTTCTTCAACCGCTATCCCGGCGCCCGCTGCGACGTGGAGAGCATCGACTACTCGTACTCGTTCGACGAAGACCTGCAGAACGACTGGGTGTGGAGCGAGCGCTACGCGACCCAGCCCGAGATCCTCGCCTACATCCACCACGTCGCGGACCGGTTCGACCTGCGCAGGCACATCCAGCCGAACAAGCGGGTCGCGGCCGCGGACTTCGACGAGCGCGCGTCGCGGTGGACGGTGCGCACCGAGGACGGGGACGAGCACCTCGCGCGGTACGTCCTGTTCGCCACCGGTTCGCTGTCGGCGCCGAACAAGCCGGACATCCCCGGCGCCGACGCCTTCGCCGGCGAAACGTACTTCACCGCGCGCTGGCCGGAGCCGGGCCCGTCGCTGCGGGGCAAGCGCGTCGGCATCATCGGCACGGGCTCGTCGTCGGTCCAGTCGGTGCCGATCCTCGCCGGGGAGGCCGACTCGCTCACCGTGTTCCAGCGCACGCCGAACTACAGTGTCCCCGCGCTGAACCGGAATCTCACCGACGCCGACCAGCGCCGCATCCGCGAGGAGTACCCGGCGCGGCGGGCGAAGGCGCGCATGAGCGGCGGCGGTTCGCCGCACCAGCCGCACCCGAAGCGCGCGGCGGATTGCACCCCGGAAGAGCGCGAGGCCGCGCTGGAGGTCGGGTGGCGCAACGGTGGTGTGCTGTACGGCAAGACCTTCCCCGACCAGTTCACCGACATCGCGGCGAACGACTTCGCGCGCGAGTTCGCCGAGCGGAAGATCCGGCAGATCGTCGCGGACCCGCGCACCGCCGAGGACCTGATCCCCACCGACCACCCCATCGGGACCAAGCGGATCTGCACCGACTCCGGCTACTTCGAGACGTTCAACCTGGACAAGGTCGCGCTGGTCAACCTGCGCCGGGAACCCATCACGCGGATCACCGCCGCGGGCATCGAGACCAGCGCCGGACTCCACGAACTGGACGTGCTGGTCTACGCCACCGGTTTCGACGCGATGACCGGTGCGCTCACCCGGATCGACATCACCGGCCCGCGCGGCGACCGGATCCAGGACGCGTGGGCCGAGGGGCCGGTCACCTACCTCGGCGTGCAGATCCCCGGCTTTCCCAACCTCTTCACCGTCAACGGCCCCGGCGCGCCGTCGGTGCTGTCCAACATGGTGCTGACCGCGGAGCAGCAGGTCGACTGGCTGGCCGAACTGATCCGGCACGCCGACGAGACCGGGGCCGCCCAGGTGGAAGTGCGCGACGACGCCGCGGTGAAGTGGACCGATCACGTCCAGCAGGCGGCGGACGCCACGCTGTTCCCCCGGGCCAACTCCTGGTACCTCGGCGCGAACATCGAGGGCAAGCCGCGCCGCTTCATGCCCTACGTGGCCGGGCTGGGCGCCTACCGCGAGCGCTGCGAGGCGATCAAGGCCGACGGTTACGAGGGATTCGTGTTCACGGCTCGCTGACGGTGGAGCGGCGGGGGCGACCCCGCCGCACCGCTACCAGCCGGCCGAGGGCTCACGCGGCGGTGCAAGGCTTTTCCTGTCGATCGGTCGCCTCTCAGGTGTTGGCGAAGGTTCGTATCAAGCAAGCGATTGGAAATTCGACGCGGCAGTCGAAGGAATCGGGAGCTCGTGGATGACGGACAAGCAGATGTCTGCGCGCGAGGTGGTCGGCCGGTTGCGCTCCGGCATGACCATCGGGATCGGGGGCTGGGCCGTCCGGCGCAAGCCGATGTCGCTGGTGCGGGAGGTTCTCCGGTCCGACCTCACCGATCTCACGATCGTGTCCTACGGCGGCCCGGACGTCGGGCTGCTGTGCGCCGCGGGCAAGGTGCGCAAGCTCGTCTTCGGTTTCGTGACGTTGGATTCGGTCCCGCTCGACCCGCACTTCCGCGCCGCGCGGCAGCGGGGCGAGATCGAGGTCGCCGAGTACGACGAGGGAATGCTCCAGTGGGGGCTCTACGCCGCGGGGTTGCGGTTGCCGTTCCTGCCGACCCGCGCCGGCCTCGGCTCGTCGGTGCAGGTCACCAACCCCGGACTGCGCACGGTCGCCGACCCCTATGGCAGCGGTGAGGAGCTGCTCGCCATGCCGGCCATCCACCTCGACGCTGCTCTGGTGCACATGAACCGCGCCGACGCCGCCGGCAACGCGCAGTTCCTCGGTCCGGACCCGTACTTCGACGACCTGTACTGCCTCGCGGCCGACCAGGCGTTCGTGTCCTGCGAGCGGATCGTGCCCACCGCCGAGCTCACCGCGGAGGCGCATCCGGCCACGCTGGCGATCAAGCGACTTGTCGTGGACGGCGTGGTGGAGGCGCCGAACGGCGCGCACTTCACCTCGTGCGTCCCCGACTACGACGTGGACACCCGGTTCCTCGGCGAGTACGTGGCCTCGGCCGCGAGCCCGCAGGCGTGGGCGGAGTTCCAGCAGAAGTACCTCTCGGGCGACGAGGACGACTACCAGCGGGCGGTGGCCCGCGGTGCGGAGGCGAGGCCGGCATGACGGGGGCACGACTCCGCGGCGGCGGCCGGACCGGCGGCACAGCGGTACCACGATCTCCGGCGAGTCGTGACGAACCTCGTGGTGTTCGACTTCGAGCCGGAAACCGGGGCGATGCGCCTGCTGTCGGTGCATCCCGGGGTGACGGTGGACGAGGTGCGCGAAGCGACCGGGTTCCCGCTCGTGATCCAGGGGGAAGTCCCGGAGAGTCGGCTGCCCACAGGCGACGAGCTGCGCCTCATCCGCGAGGTGCTCGATCCGCGCGGCCTGCGGGACGAAGAGGTACCGGCATGACGGCACCTCCGGCGCTGCGAACGCGCGCCACCGAGCCTGGCGACGTGAGCCCGGGCGTGTGCGGGCGCTTCCTGCTCGACCGCAATTTCCATTGAGGTTTTTTCGTCCTCGTTTTGCGTGGCGGTGCGGGTGGCGGAACCTCAGCGCCCGCCTGGACTGTGGGTGCCCAACCTGATGTATGTCCAATACACGGCGGTTGGGCCGTCCTCGCCAGGCGAACGCTGAGAACCCGCGGCGGTGCAAGCTGCATAGGTGGGCTATGCGCCTGCGGCGCATGCGACTGCATTCGCGATACGGCCCGTCAGCTGTCGCGGCTGCGGTCACCAGCCAAGATGAAAAACGCTTATTGAAATCGGACCTTCGATTTCTATTGAAATTGCGGGTCTGGAAGGGCGGCAGGCCGTCTTCCTGGTGGTTCCAGCCTTCGGGGTCTGTGGGGCTCGCAACTCGGCTCGGGGCGCCGTCTCAGTGGACGATTTCGTTTTGCTGAACGGGTTTTCGCGCTGGAATGCGAATCGGTGCTCGCCGCTGCTGCAGTGGCGAGCACCGATCCCGTGTCAGGCCGCGGTGATCGCCGCGAGGACGCGGGCGCGGTGGGCCGCCGTGGTGCCCCAGGCCGCGACCAGGGCGCGGACCTTCGTGATCCACAGACCGAGATCGTGCTCCAGCGTGTAGCCGATCGCGCCGTGCACCTGCAGCGCCGTGCGGGCAGCGAGGTAGGCCGCGTCGGAGGCGGCGACCTTGGCCGCTGACGCGTCCCGCGCGGCATCGGACGATCCCACCGACAGCGCCGCGCCGTGCAGCAGCGGCCGGGCGAAGTCGAGCGCCACGCGGACGTCGGCGAGCGCGTGCTTGAGGGCCTGGAACTCGCCGATCGCCCGGCCGAACTGACGCCGGTTCTTGGCGTACTCCACGGTCTCCGCGAGCAAGCGCTCGCCGGCACCGAGCAGCTGGGCCGAGCACGCGAGCGCGGCAGCGTCGAGCGCGGCGGCGACTGCGCCGGTCGGCAGCGTGGCCAGCCGGTCCTTCGCGGTCACCTCGAAGAGCCTGCGGGTGCTGTCCACGGAACGCCGCAGCGATCCCGCCTCCGCGATGTGCAGCTCGTCGCCGTCGACCAGCAGGACGCGGTCGGCGACATCGGCGTCGAGCGCGAAGGGCGTGCCGGGCGGCGCGGCGAGCGTGACCATCCGGCTTCCGGCGGCCAGCTCCGCGAGCGATTCCGGGTCGGCCGCCTGCAGCAGCGCGGGCGCGACGACGACGGACTCGATGTACGGGCCTGGCACGAGGTGGTGGCCGATCTGCTCGAACGCGACGACCACGTCGACCGGCGACGCTCCGAGCCCGCCGGCGTCCTCCGGCACGCACAGGGCGTGCACGCCGAGATCGGCCAGGCGCTGCCACGTCTTCCGCCCGGACGCCGCGTCGCCCTCGCCCCATGCGCGGGCCGCGTCCGGCACTCCCGCGGAGCCGAGGAAGTCGTCCAGCGACCGGGAGAAGGCGAGCTGTTCGTCGTTCAGCGCGAACCTCATCGGGCTCGTCCTCCCTTCGGGAGGCCGAGCAAGCGCTCGGCCACGATGTTGCGCTGGATCTCGTTCGTCCCCGCGTAGATCGGACCGGACAGCGAGAACAGGTAGCCGTCCAGCCACGCGCCGTCGGCCGCCGCGCCAGGGCCGCGCAGCTCGGATTCCGGCCCGAGGAGATCCAGTGCGGTCTCGTGCAGCGAGACGTCGAGTTGGGACCAGAACAGCTTGTTCACGCTGCCGTGCGCGCCGATGTCGCCGCCGCCGGAAAGCCGAGTGACCGTGCCCCACGTGTAGAGCCGGTAGGCCTGCGCGGCGATCCACGAGTCGACCACGCGATCCCGCAGGTGCGGCTGGTCCGCGCCGCGTTCGCGCCACAGCTCCACTAGCCGGTCGGCCGCCGCGCAGAACCGGCCCGGTGAGCGCAACGACAGGCCGCGCTCGTTGCCGGCGGTGCTCATGGCGACCCGCCAGCCGTCGCCCGGCGCGCCGAGCACGTCGGCGTCGGGCACGAACACGTCGTCGAAGAAGATCTCCGCGAAGCCGGGATGCCCGTCCAGCTGCGGAATCGGCCGGATGGTGATGCCCTCGGCGTTCAACGGGAACAGGAAGTACGTCAGCCCGCGGTGCCTTTCGGCGTCCGGGTCCGAGCGGAACAGGCCGAACCCGCGGTCGGCGAAGGGCGCCCGCGAGCTCCACGTCTTCTGCCCGTTGAGCATCCAGCCGCCGCGTGCCTCGTCGCGCGTCGCCGTGCTGCGGATCGACGCGAGGTCGCTGCCCGCCTCGGGCTCCGACCACGCCTGGGCCCAGATCTCGGTGCCGTTCGCCATCGACGGCAGATACCGGTCCCGCTGTTCCCGGGTGCCGTGCCCGAAGATGATCGGGGCGAGCAACGAGATCCCGTTCTGCGCGACGCGCACCGGCGCGCCGCTGCGGTAGTACTCCTCCTCGAACAGCACCCACTCGATCATCGAGGCGTCCCGGCCGAGGTACTCCTCCGGCCACGAGACGACCGACCAGCGGGCCTCGGCGAGAGTGGCCTCCCATTCGCGGCGGGCCGCGAATCCCTCGGCGGAATCCAGCGGCGGCAGCGGCCCCGCCGGGACGTGGTCGTGCAGCCAGGTCCGGGCTTCGTCGCGGAAGGCCAGTTCCTGAGCGGTGAAGTCGATGTTCATGCGTCGTTGTCTTTCCGCTCGGCCGCGTCGCGCATCTTGCGCGCGTCCATCCCGGCCAGGGAGTCGCCGCCGACCTCCGCGTTGTGCGCGTGCGCGGCGTGGTGCAGGCCGAACACCGAGTCCATGCCGGCCCGCATGCCCTGCAGGTCCTCCGCCTGGTTGATCGCCCGCTTGGTCAGGGCGAGCCCGAAGCCCGGCATCGCGCCGATGCGTCCGGCGAGGTCGAGGGTGAACGATTCCAGCTCGGCCCGCTCCACGACGTGGTTGACCATGCCGAGCTCGTGCGCGCGCTGCGCGGGCATGCGGTCACCGGTGTAGAGGAACTCCTTGGCGGCACGCGGGTTCATGACCCACGGGTGGGCGAAGTACTCGACGCCCGGGATGCCCATCTTCACCACCGGGTCGGCGAAGAACGCGTCGTCGGAGGCGACGATGAAGTCGCATGACCAGGCGAGCATCAGTCCGCCGGCCACGCACGCGCCGTGCACCATCGCGATCATCGGCTTCGGGATCTCCCGCCACCGGCGGCACATGCCGAGGTAGACCTCGGCCTCGCGCGCGAAGCGGCGGTCCACGCCCTCCCTGCCGGTGTGGTCCCACCAGATCACGGCCTTGCGGTCGAAGCTCTGGTCGGCGTCGCGGTCCGGCGTGCCGATGTCGTGCCCGGCGCAGAAGTGCTTGCCGTTGCCGGCCAGCACGATCACCTTGACCTCGTCGTCGTCCACGGCGCGGCTGAACGCGGCGTCGAGGGCGTAGGTCATCTTCGAGTTCTGCGCGTTGCGGTACTCGGGCCGGTTCAGGGTCACGAGGGCGACCGCGCCTCGGCGCTCATAGGTGACCACCGAGTCGCCGCTGGTACTGGGCATGCTCCTGCACATCCTCTCCCAAACAAGTGCTTGGTTTGCTACCCTACGGGAGATCGCCGGTTCTTGGCCAGAACCCGCGGTCGTCCGGACGGAGTGAACGGTTTGGGAGCCGCAGTGACGTCGTCGAAGAAGGAACAGCCCGCGCCGGAATGCCCGCCGGCCCACCGCCTGCTCGAAGGCAGGACCGTCGTGGTCACGGCTGCGGCGGGGGCCGGGATCGGGGCCGCCGCCGCCCGCCGATGCCTCGAGGAGGGGGCCAAGGCCGTCGTCGTCAGCGACACGCACGAGCGGCGCCTCGCCGAAGCGGAGAAGGCGCTGGCCGACGAGTTCGGTGGCGACCGGGTCGCCGCGGCGGTGTGCGACGTGACCGACGAGGCGCAGGTCGGCGCGTTGCTCGACGCGGCCGAGGCGTTCGGCGGGGTGGACGTGTTGATCAACAATGCCGGTCTCGGCGGAACCGCGTCCGTGCTCGAGATGACCGACGAGCAGTGGCACAAGGTCCTCGACGTGACGCTGACCGGCACCTTCCGCTGCGTCCGGGCGGCAGGCAAGCGCATGGTCGAGGCCGGCAAGAAGGGCGTCATCGTCAACAACGCCTCGGTGGTGGGCTGGCGCGCGCAGGAGGGGCAGGCCCACTACGCGGCGGCGAAGGCCGGCGTGATGGCGCTGACCCGATGCGCCGCGATGGACCTGGCTCCGCACGGCATCCGGGTCAACGCGGTGTCGCCCAGCCTGGCCATGCACCCGTTCCTGGCGAAGGTCACCAGCGATGAGCTGCTCGCCGAGCTCAAGGGCAGGGAGGCGTTCGGCCGCGCGGCCGAACCGTGGGAGATCGCCAACGTGATGGTCTTCCTCGCCAGCGACTACGCGTCGTACCTCACCGGCGAGGTCTTGTCCGCCAGCAGTCAGCACGCGTGAGCGCCCGTCTCCCAACACCTTCCGGGCATCGGTGCGCCCTTGCGGAGGTTGTGGCTGCAGCCTGGGCCACGGGATCTCCGCATCGCGCATGAGCTGCACGCGGCTTAATCGCTCGCCCTTTCAGTGCGGCCCGAGAACCGGCGGCGGTGCCGGTTGCGCCGCTGCATGGCCGATGCCCAGAGCCGGGTTCAAAGACAGGCGCCAAGACACTTCGATCCGAGGAGAACTCCGTGACCGAGGCCTACATCGTCGACGCCGTCCGCACTCCCGTCGGGCGGCGCGGGGGAGCGCTCGCCGGGATGCATTCGGCGGACCTCGGCGCGCACGCCATCCGCGCGCTCATGGATCGCACCGGAGTGGATCCCGGCGCGGTCGACGACGTCATCTTCGGCTGCTGCGACACGATCGGCTCTCAGGCCGGGGACGTCGCGCGGACCGCGTGGCTGGTGGCCGGCCTGCCCGACCACGTGCCGGGCGTGACCATCGACCGGCAGTGCGGATCGAGCCAGCAGGCCGTCCACTTCGCGGCGCAGGGGGTGCTCTCCGGAACCGCCGACCTCATCGTGGCGGGCGGGGTGCAGAACATGTCCGCCATCCCGATCTCGGCCGCCATGCTCGTCGGCCTGCAGTACGGCTTCAGCACACCCTTCGCCGAGTCGCCCGGCTGGCTCAAGCGCTACGGCGATCAGGAGGTGTCGCAGTTCCGCTCGGCCGAGATGATCGCCGAGCACTGGAGTATCTCGCGGGCCGACATGGAGGCCTACGCCTACGAGAGCCACCAGCGGGCCATCGCCGCGATCGACGCGGGCCGGTTCGCCGCCGAGATCGCGCCGGTCGACGACTTCGATGCCGACGAGGGTCCCAGGCGCGACACCAGCCTGGCGAAGATGGCGAGCCTGCAGCCCGTCGCGGGCGGCGAGCGGATCACGGCGGCCGTCGCGTCGCAGATCAGCGACGCCTCGGCCGCGATCCTGATCGCCTCGCCGCGCGCCGTCGAGGAGCACGGCCTGACCCCGCGTGCGCGCGTCCACCACATCTCGGTGCGCGGCGCCGACCCGGTCTGGATGCTGACCGGCCCCATCCCGGCGACCAGGCATGCGCTGGAGCGGACCGGGATGGCGATCGACGACGTCGACCTGTTCGAGGTCAACGAGGCGTTCGCGTCCGTCGTGCTGGCGTGGGCGAAGGAAACCGGCGCGGACCTGGCCAGGACCAACGTCAACGGCGGTGGGATCGCGCTCGGCCATCCGATCGGGGCGACAGGAGCCCGGTTGATGACCACGATGCTGCACGAGCTGGAGCGGCGCGGCGGGCGGTTCGCGTTGCAGACGATGTGCGAGGGCGGCGGCCAAGCCAACGTCACGATCATCGAGCGCCTGTAGCGCCGGTTCTGCGTTGTGGTGCACGTTGTTTCGCGCGGAGGCCGCCATGGCCGTCCGCGCCCGCTGGTCTCCCGCGAGCCGATTGAACCAAGCGCTTGCTTGTTATCGGGATCGTGTGGTTATCTGAGGCCATGACGGAGCACGACGGGCCGACGGTCGGCATCTCCGCGGGACGGGTCGCCACCACGACCGGCCGGCGGCAGGAGCCGACGCCGGTCATCGCCGACCTGAGCGCGAAGGCCGAACCGCCGACACCCAGGTACGGGGCCTGATGATGACGACCGGTGATGAGGAGTTCCGCGTCGAGGTGCGCGCATGGCTGGCCGAAGAGCTGACCGGCGAATTCGCCGACGTCGTCGGGCTCGGCGGTTCGGGCCGGGAGGACGAGGCGCTCGACCGCAGGCTGGCGTGGGAACGCCGACTCGGTTCGGGCGGCTGGATCGGCCTCGGCTGGCCCGTCGAGCACGGCGGCCGCGGTGCCTCCCTGGCCCAGCAGGTGATCTTCCACGAGGAGTACGCGAGGGCGGGCGGGCCGGGGCGATTGCTGCACATGAGCGAGCAGCTCGTCGGCCCGACGATCCTCGCGTTCGGTTCCGACGAGCAGAAGCGGCGCTTCCTGCCCGGAATCCTGTCGGGCGAGACGCTCTGGTGCCAGGGCTACTCCGAGCCGGGTGCGGGATCCGACCTCGCAGGCGTCCGCACGCGCGCGGTGCGCGAAGGCGGCGAATACGTCCTGAATGGACAGAAGGTGTGGACGTCGCTCGCGCACGTCGCCGACTGGTGCTTCGTGCTCGCGCGCACCGATGCGGCGTCGAGCCGGCACGCGGGCCTGTCCTACCTGCTGGTCCCGATGGATCAGCCCGGCCTCGAGGTTCGGCCGATCCGGCAGATCACCGGCACCAGCGAGTTCAACGAGGTGTTCTTCGACGACGCCCGGACACCGGTGGCCAACCGGGTCGGCGACGAGGGCGACGGCTGGCGGGTCGCGATGGGCACGCTCGGATTCGAGCGCGGCGTCGCCACGCTCGGCCAGCAGATCGGCTTCCAGCGCGAACTCGACCACGTCGTCGAACTCGCCAGGGCGGGCGGCGCGCTGGCCGATCCGGAGCTGCGCGGGCGCATCGTGCAATCGTGGATCGACCTGCGGGTGATGCGCTACACCGCGGTGTCGACGCTGCGGTCGGCCGGCAGTTCGGTGTCCGGGTTCGAGGCGTCGCTGTCGAAGCTGCAGTGGGCCACGTGGCACCGGGACCTGGGAGAGCTGGCCGTCGACGTCGCCGGGTCGGCGGCGCTGACCGTCGAGGATCCCTACGACCTCTCGCCCGAGCAGACGTCGTTCCTGTTCAGCCGGTCGGACACGATCTACGGCGGCTCGAACGAGATCCAGCGCAACATCATCGCCGAGCGCGTTCTCGGGCTGCCTCGCGGATGAAACGGAGTACCCGGTTGAGCGAGAACGAAGACCTGCGCGACGAGATGCGCAAGGCGGTCGCCGACTTCCTCCGCGCCGAGTCGGACCGGCGGGCGGCGATGGACGACGACCACGGATACGACCGGGCGCTCTTCGAGCGCGGCGTGGTGGATCTGGGGCTCGGCGCGCTACCGGTGCCGGAGCGGTTCGGCGGGCTGGGACTCGGGTTCGCCGAGGCCGTCGTGGTGGTCGAGGAATTCGGGCGCGCCGTCGCGCCATCACCGGTGCCGGACACGCTTATCGCCGCGACACTGCTGGGAGAGCTGGCCGACGCGGGATCGCTGGATGAAGCCGGCGAGGCCTTGCTCGCGAGGCTCACCGAGGAGCCGGTCGCGATCGCCGTGACGGGCCTGACCGAGACTCCCGGCCGCGGGCCGGTCGTGGCGGACGGCGGGCATCTGTCGGGCGTGGTCGGCGCGGTCCCGCACGGGGCGGCGTCGGACGTGTTGCTGGTGATCAGCGGCGAAGGCGACGATGCCGCCGTCCATCTCGTGTCCCCGGAACAGCCGGGCGTGACCCGCACGCCACGCCGGGCGCTGGACCACACCCGCCGGCTCGCCGACATCGAACTCACCGGTGCCCGCGCGGATCTCCTGTCGCCCGAGGGCGATGACGGGGCCCTCGCACGCCGGCTGGTCGGTCTCGCCCGGATCGCGTTGGCCGCCGAGTCCGCCGCCGCGGCGCAGGCGTGCCTCGACGAGACCGTGGGCTACCTCAAGGTGCGGGAGCAGTTCGGGCGGCCGATCGGCTCGTTCCAGGCGCTCAAGCACCGGTGCGCCGATCTCGCGGTCGCCGTCCACGGCGCCGTGGCCACCGCGCAGTACGCGGTGCGGTTCGCCGCCACCGGCGAGGCGACCGACGAGCTGGGCGATGACCTGCCGACCGTCGCCGCGGTGGCGAAGGTGGTCGGCGCGGACACGCTGATGCGGGTGGCCGCCGAATGCCTGCAACTGCACGGCGGCGTCGGGTTCACCTACGAACACGATCTGCACCTGTACTTCAAACGGGGCAAGGCCAATCAACTGCTCGCGGGGTCCAGCCCGGCGCTGCGGCGACAGCTGGCCGCACGGTTGTGAACCGGGGGCGGCGCTTCTCCGGGAACTACCGCCATTCCCGGACAGCGGGACCGGCACTGGGCTTGCGCGGAGAATCGCGCGAGCGTAGCTCTGTGCTTGCATCGATGGCCGATTCCGGGAACTCCAAAGATCTTTCGATCGCTGATGCGGTCGCCCGCCTCAGCCGGGCCGAGCGGACGGGAATCCCCGCAGAGCCGGTGCGGGACGTTCTCGGCGACGCGGACATCGCCGTCGCCTACGCGGTGCAGCAGGAACTCGCGCGGCGCCGTGAAGCCAGGGGAGCGGTGGCGGTGGGCAGGAAGATCGGGCTGACCTCGCCCGCGGTCCAGCGGCAGATGGGCGTCGAACAGCCCGATTTCGGGGTGCTCTTCGCCGACATGGACGTCTCGGGCCGGGCCGTGATCCCGTTCCACCGGCTGCTGCAGCCGAGGGTGGCAGCGGAGATCGCCTTCGTGCTGAAGGCGGACCTGGACGACGGCGAGCTCGACGAGGCGCAGGTCCGCGCCGCGGTCGACTACGCCGTGCCGGCGCTGGAGATCGTCGACAGCAGAATCGCCGGATGGGACATCGCGATCACCGACACGATCGCGGACAACGCCTCCAGCGGGCTGTTCGTGCTGGCCGACCACCGGCTCGCGCTCGACGAGTTCGAGCCGCGGGAGACGACCATGCGGCTCTACGCCGACGACGAGCTGCTCTCGGAGGGAGACGGGGCCGCGTGCCTCGGTGATCCGCTCGCCGCGCTCGCCTGGCTGGCTCGGACGGCGTTGTCCTTCGGCGAGCCGCTGCGCGCCGGGCAGATCGTGCTCTCGGGAGCACTGGGCCCGCTGGTCCCGGTCGCGCCGGGCATGCGGATCCGCGCCGTCATCGACCCGCTCGGCGAGGTCGCCACCACGTTCTCTGCGAAAGAAGGCGGCTGAGGCACCGGGGCCGGGAGAGCATGGCGACGCACCGGCTACCTCGTTGACGAGATCCGCTGCGGTTCCAGCAGTTCCGCCGGAGCGGCCGGATGGTGCCTTGTCGCGAGCGAATGCCCGATGCCCGAGCACCATCGGTCGGGATCGGCTACGCCAGATATCGGGCGAGGAGCAGCCGCGCCGCCAGCCGCATGTCGGCCTCCGCCTGCTTGGTCGACGTCTTGCCGCTGAGTCTGGAGACGAGCACCCCCCACCAGCTGAACACGAGCAGACGGACGGTGCTCCGGTCCTCCTCGCTGGGCGCGGACTGCCCAAGCGTGCGAAGGATGGCGTGGGAGAGCGCCGAGTCGTTGTCCGTGGACCCGCTCGGGTCCGAGGTGTAGCTCGCGGCGGCGCTCTTGACCATCGCCGCGCAGAGCAGGGGCCGGCGGAGCAGCTCGCGGCTCAGCGCCACCAGCACCTCTCCGATGTCGGCGACGATGTCTTCGTCGCCGGTCGGCCACAGCTGTTCGACGAACTTGCCGAGCTGTGCTTCGAACACCGCGGTGAACAGGTGCGTCTTGGACGGGAAGTAGCGGTAGACCGTCCCGATCGCGACTCCGGCGTCCTTGGCGACCTCGTGCATCTGCACGCGGTCGAAGTCCGCCGTGGCGCCGAGTTCCGCTGCGGCGTCCAGGATGCGATCGCGGCGCGCGACCTGGCCCTCCGACACCGGTGATGCGGGTGGCCGCGCATCGGCGATTCTCGCCACTGTTCCCCCTGTTCTGGCCGCCCATCCGGATGCTCTGATCTCAGGATAGAGGCGTCGGCGGCGCGGCGGATGCGCCCTCCGGTCGGGAGCGGACGGTGCTTTCGTAGGTGGTTTCGGTCATGGTGCGCGGGATTCTCCGATCGGGAGCTGTTCGGATCTCGGTGCATCCGGGGATGTGGAGCTCGGTCCGTCGGGCCGAGGTCCTTAGGGGTGGTTGCAGAATGGGTTTGCGTGGCGGTGCGGGTGGCGGAACCTCAGCTGCCGTCTGGTCTGTGGGATCCCCGACTTACGTATGACCAATACGCGGCTTCGGGGCTGTCCTCGCCAGACGACATCTGAGAACCCGCGGCGGTGCAAGCTGAGTCCCTCACCGCATGCGGCTGACGCCGCATTCTGAAAGGATCTCTTAGAGCCAGTGGCCGCCATCGCCGACGGTGAGGAATCGGGTCATCGCCTCGCTCGACCACGTCTGCTGGGGAGCTGCCAGGTCGGGCCGCGACAGGTCGGGGCCGGCGAAGAACTCGTTCGACACGGCGTGCGCGGCCTGCACGAGGAGGGGAGCGACTCGCTCCATGGGTGTCTGCGCGTCGCCCACGACGGAGATCGCGGCCACCGGGCCTTCTTGGCCGCGCAGCGCGATGCCGACGCAGCCGACCTGGGCGAAGCACTCACCGCGCTCGAAGGCCAGGCCGCGACGGCGCCGGATGCGATCCAGTTCCTGGTGCAGGATTCCCAGATCACCGATGCTGCGCGGGGTCCGGCGGAGCGCACCGGCGTACTCGGCGTCGATCCGTTCCGGGGGCAGCCAGGCGAGCATCGACTTGCCCAACGCCGTGCAGTGCGCCGGAGCCCGGCCACCGACGCGCGAGGGCACGTCGACCGCGGACCGCCCGCCCACCTTGTCGAGGTAGTACACCTCGGTGCCCGAGAGGACCGCCAGGTGCACGACCAGCTTGGTGCGGATCGCCAGGTCGTGGAGCACCGGTGCCGCCGCGCTCCGGAGGGCGTTCTGCCCGATCTCTCGGCCACCGAGACCAAGCGCTCGTTTGCCGAGCCGGTATCCGGACGCCGTGTGGTCGAGCCATCGCAACCGGACCAGCTGGTCGAGGATGCGGTGGGCCGTCGAGCGGGGGAGACGGGTTCGCCGGGTCACCTCCTCGAGATTGTGACGGGTGTGCGGGTGGTCGAACAGGTCCAGGATCAGCGTCATCCGCTCCACCATGGACGGCGGCACCGGCTGCTCGACTGCCGACTCGGCACTCATCCTCAACGTTGAGGTCATGCCACACCTCCCGATCGGCAAAATGGAATTGATTCTAAAACACGCTAGCAGTGTCACCCGTCTGCGAAAAGCACCTGAACGGTGACTGGGGAAGCGATCCCGCCCGAATAATCCCGTTGCACGGGCGGGATGGCTGCCCGATCGACCTGTCAGCGCGCGGCTCGGGTGCCGGCCAGCGCGTGCCGCGATGCGAATGCGTGGATGCTGGCGACGACGTGGTCCAGCTCCTCCTGGGTCGTGCCGTGGCTCATGCCCAGTGACATGCCGCGCTCGAAGACCTCGTCGGCGACCGGCAACCCTTCGCGCGGCTGCCGGAACTCGACTCCCCGCATCATCGGATGCCGGGTGACGTTGCCGCTCCAGACCGTTCGGGTGTCGATGCCCGCGGCCTCCAGGGACTCCTGCAGATCGCTGCGGGTGAACCCGGCGTCGGGCTTGACGAGCACCGGGTAGCACAACCACGCGGTGTGGAAGTCCGCCAGCTGGCGGGGAAGGGAGAACAGGGTCGGGTAGCTGCCGAAGGCGGCGCTGAACGCGTCGAAGATCTCGGCGCGGCGGGCGAAGTTGCGGTCCAGTTTCGCCAACTGCTGCAGGCCGAAGGCCGCGCCCAGCTCGGAGGGCTCGAAGTTCCACGGCAGGACGTCGAAGATGAAGTCGTTGTCGTAGGCGACGCCGTCGAGGTCTTCGCGGAACACCCGCCCGCTGCCAGCCGAACCGAACAGGTGCGGTTCGGAACGACGGCCCCAGCGCCGCAGCATGAGTCCCCGGTCGCGCAGGCGTTCGTCGTCGAGCACGACCATCCCGCCGTTGCCGGCGCAGGTGATGATGTGCGCCATGGCGAAGCTGGTGACCGTGATGTCACTGCGCAGGCCGGTGGGCGTGCCGCGCAGCGTGGTGCCGATGGCGTCGCAGGAATCCTCGATCACCTTGAGGTCGTGCCGGTCGGCGATGTCGCGGATGGCGTCCCAGTCGGGGGCGTTGCCCGCGAGGTTCGGGATCAGCAGCGCCCCGGTCTTCTCGGTGATCATCTCCTCGATCCGGCTCACGTCGACGTTGTAGGTGTCCGGCTCGACGTCGACGAAGACCGGCACGAGACCGGCGCGCACGAGGGGGGAGACGTCGGTGGAGAAGGTGAGCGGCGAGGTGATCACCTCCGTGCCCCTGGGCAGGCCGAGGAGCTCGACGGCGAGGTAGATCGCCGAGGAGCCCGAGTTGCACATCAGGCCGAGCCGCTTGCCGTACAGCTCGGCGACCCGGCGCTCCATCTCGGCGACGTTCTTGCCGATCTTCAGCGCGAGCGGACCGCCGTGGAGCACTTCCAGCACGGCGTTGATCTCCGCCTCGTCGTGCACGCTCCGCGCGTAGGTGACACGTGTGACCATTGAAAGCCTCCGGTTGTCGTGATGGGCCGCCGGCGAATCGCCGGACATCGACCGTTGCTCCGCTCGGTGCCGGTCGTCGTGGCGACCGCTGGGGATCGCCGCGAACTCCTCCGCCTCGAATCAGCGCGCATCCACCAAGCGCTTGATTGGGTTCGCGGCGACGGCCACATCTTGATGCGGAACCGCTCGGTTGTCTACTCTCGCGACGTAGCCCGGCTGGTCGGTGCCTGTGCTGAGGGTTCGTGATGCCTTGGTGCGGCGACCGGTGCCGCGGCCGTGATCGCAGCGCGGCTCGCGTCCATCGTGGACGATCGCGATCGGCCCTGTTCCGATGGCGCCCGCACCCTGTTGGCGCGATGCCCCGAACGATGCCTTCGAAGGGAGTTCCGTGCCCACTCAGCAGGAAGTGTTCGGTGGCGGTCTCGCCGTGGTGACCGGTGCCGGTGCCGGGATCGGTGCCGGATTGGCCCGGCACCTCGCCGGGAACCTCGGCATGACGGTGATCGCGGCGGACGTCGACGAGTCGGCCGTGCGCGGCGTTGCCGACGAGGAGCACGGCCGTGGTGGTCGCGTGGTCGCGCGCGTCGTCGACGTCCGGGATCCCGACGCGATGATGCGGCTCGCCCGCCAGGTGCGGGACGAGTTCGGCCCGGTCCGGCTGCTGATCAACAACGCTGGGGTCGAGCAGTTCGGCTACCTGTGGGATGTCCCGCCGGAGAGCTGGCGGCGGGTCGTGGACGTCAACATCAGCGGTGTCTTCCACGGGATCAGGGCATTCCTGGCCGCCATGATCGCGGACGGGGTGCGCAGCCACGTGCTCACGATGGCGTCGGTCGGCGCCGTCACCGCGATGCCCCTGCAAGCCCCGTACATCATGAGCAAGCACGCCGTGCTGGGCATGGTCGAGTGCCTGCACCAGGAGATCGCCCGGATCGGCGCCGACATCTCCGTCGCGGCCGTGCTGCCGGGGCCGGTGGCCTCCAACATCTTCCGCGCCGCAGGTGGCGTCGAATCCGGAGACATCGCTGCCGCCGAGGAACACCGGCAGGCCATGCTGGCCATCCTCGAGCAGGCCATCAGCGCTGACGAAGCGGCGGCGACGATCATGGAGCAGGCGGCGCGAGGCGAGTTCTACATCGTCACCCAACCCGAGACCGTGCACGCGGCCATGGCGGCTCGTGCCGACCAGCTCGCGCACCGCCGCGCACCTGCACCGCACCGGAGCCGATTCGCCCAAAGCGATTGATCGGCAGATCGAGCTGGTCCCGTTGAGCGGGAGCAGCGCTTCGCCGTCGGGGCGCGGCGGTGGTGGGCTGCGGCATCGCAGTATCCGCACCAGAACGAGGAGTCGTCGATGCCTGCGAGCACACCGCCCGCTCCCGCGCCCGCCCAGGACATGATCGTCGACCTCGTCGTGATCGGCTCCGGCACCGGAATGGCCGCGGCGCTCGCGGCGCGAGAACAGGGGCTCGACGTGCTGATCGTCGAGAAGACGGACTACGTCGGCGGGTCGACGGCCCTTTCCGGCGGCGCGTTCTGGATCCCGGCGAGCTCGCTGCTGGCGGCGGAGGGAGCGGTCGACTCGCCCGAGCGCGCCGAGAACTACCTGCGCGCCGTCGTCGGCGGCACCTCGCCGGACCAGCGGTGGGAGAGCTTCCTGCGCCACGGTGACGAGACCGTCCGGATGCTGCAGCGGACCACACCGATGCGCTTCATGTGGAGCAAGGGCTATTCCGACTACCACCCGGAGCTGCCCGGCGGTACCGCGGCCGGCCGCAGTTGTGAGTGCCGGCCGTTCGACCTCGCAGCGCTGGGCGCCGAGCGGGCCCGATTGCGCCCCTCGGGGCTGAAGTCCCCGCTGCCCATGCCGATCACCGGTTTCGACTACAAGTGGATGAACCTCATGACCCGGGTTCCGCGACGCGGAGTTCCACGTGTGGTGCGGCGGGTTTCGCAGGGCATCGGCGGAAAGCTGCTCGGCCGGGAGTACGTCGCGGGCGGTCAGGCGCTCGCCGCGGGCTTGTACGCCGGTGTGCTGCGGGCCGGGATCCCGGTGTGGACCCGAACCTCGTTGCAGCGGTTGACCGCGGAGGACGGCCGGGTGACGGGCGCGGTGCTGGAGCAGGGCGGACGCGAGGTGACGGTGCGGGCCCGGCGCGGTGTCGTGCTCGCGGCCGGCGGCTTCGACCACAACATCGCGCTGCGCCGCGAGTTCCAGTCGGAGGCGCTCGAACCCGGCTGGAGCCTGGGGAACCAGGGGAACACCGGTGATGCCATCCGGATCGGGCGGGAGGTGGGGGCCGACGTCGACCTGATGGACCAGGCGTGGTGGTTTCCGGCCGTCGCGCCGTTGCCCGGGGCGGCGCCCCTGGTCCTGCTCGCCGAGCGGTCGCTGCCGGGGTCGCTCATCGTCGATCGGCACGGCCGCCGGTTCGTCAACGAGGCGACCGACTACATGAGCTTCGGCCAGCGGATCCTGGAGCGGGAGCGGGCCGGCGACGCCGTCGGATCCATGTGGATGGTGTTCGACCAGCGCTACCGCAACAGCTACGTGTACGCCGCCGGGCTGTTCCCGCGGATGCCGCTGCCGGAGAGCTGGTACGCCGCCGGCATCGCGCATAGTGCCGACGATCCCGCCGATCTGGCGCGCCGAACCGGGCTGCCGGTCGAGGGGCTCGTCGGATCCCTGCGCCGGTTCAACGAACTCGCGGCCGCCGGCATCGACGACGACTTCGCCCGTGGCGGCAGCGCCTACGACCGCTACTACGGGGATCCGACCGTCGCGCCGAACCCGAACCTGCGGCCCCTGCGCGGGCGGCTGCACGCGGTGCGGATCGTCCTCGGCGACCTCGGTACCTGCGGAGGGCTGCGAGCGGACGGGCACGGGCGGGTGCTGCGCTCGGACGATTCCCCGATCGACGGGCTCTACGCGATCGGCAACACCGCGGCGAACGCGTTCGGTGCCACGTATCCGGGCGCCGGGGCGACCATCGGCCAGGGGCTCGTCTACGGCCTCGTGGTGGCGAGGCACGCCGCCGGCCGGAAAGCCCCGGCCGCCGGAATCCCTTCTTCTCCAGGCTGACGTCACCACGCGGAATCCTCGCTGCATCGAGCCCGGGCGCTCCCGCCCTTGCTCGGCTGCGTGCAGCCGGGGAAGCCCAGTCCTGGTCAGCGGGATCGAATCGGCGCGGCGGGGCCGTCCGCGAGCATCGTGATCCCATGGCGACGGACGAGACGGCGAAGCTCTGGGACGACGAGTGCGACGTGTTGGTGATCGGCTCCGGCGGCGGAGCGCTGACCGGGGCCTACACCGCGGCCCGGGAAGGGCTCTCGGTGATCGTGGCCGAGGCGACCGACAAGTTCGGTGGCACCACGGCGTATTCCGGTGGCGGCTTGTGGTTCCCGGGCAACGCGGTGCTCCGGCGGGCCGGTGACCAGGACACCCCGGCGGACGCCAAGACCTACTTCCGCGCCGTGGTGGGGAACCGCACGCCCCGGGAGCTGCAGGACGCGTTCCTGGACAACGGTGGCCGGCTGGTCGACTACCTGGAAGGCGACGACGACTTCGAGTTCGTGGTCTACCCGTGGCCGGACTACTTCGGGTCCGCGCCGAAGGCGAGTGCGACCGGTCGGCACATCATGCCGACGCCGCTGGAGCCGGAGCGGCTCGGCGCGTTGCGGGACTCGCTTCGGCCGCCGTTGGATGTCGACCGGGCGGGCAAGCCGCTGCCCGGACTGCTCGTCGGCGGGCAGGCGTTGATCGCCAGGCTGCTTCTCGCGCTGTCCAAGCAGGACACCGTGCGGATGCGCCGAGGCGCCGTCTGCGACGAGCTGGTGCGCGAGGGAGGCGGCGTGGTCGGTGCCGTGGTCGACGAGGACGGTCGACGGCGCCGGATCCGCGCCCGCAGGGGCGTGCTGATCGCCTCCGGCGGATTCGAGCGCAACGAGCGGATGCGGACCAGGTACCGGGTTCCGGGGGCGGCGCGCGATGCCATGGGCCCGTCGGGCAACCTGGGCAAGGCGATCCAGGCCGGCATCGATGCCGGAGCGGACACCGACCTGATGTCGGAGGCGTGGTGGTCACCCGGCATCACGCACCCGGACGGGACGTCGACGTTCTCGCTGTGGTTCACCGGCGGCATCTTCGTCGACGACAACGCGGAGCGCTTCGTCAACGAGTCCTGGCCGTACGACCGGATCGGCCGCGTCGTCATCGACCGCATCGGCGACGGCGGGGTGACGCTGCCGTTCTGGATGATCTACGACGATCGCGAGGGCGCGCGGCCGCCGGTGCACTCGACGAGCGTCCCGATGGGGGAGACCGAGGACTACGTCGACGCCGGCCTGTGGTTCAGCGCCGACACCCTGGACGAACTCGCCGAGCAGATCGGTGGCCCGGCCGAGAACCTGGTGCGAACGGTGGCGCGGTTCAACGCATTCGCGGCCGCCGGAACCGATGACGACTTCCACCGCGGAGCCGAGCCGTACGACCGCGCGTTCGCCGGGGGCGGCTCGCCGTTGGTCCCCATCGAGAAGGGACCGTTCCACGCCGCGGCGTTCGGGATCTCCGATCTCGGCACCAAAGGCGGCTTGCGCACCGACGAGAGGGCCCGGGTGCTGGACACGTCGGGCAGCGTGATCCCGGGCCTCTACGCCGCGGGCAACTCGATGGCGGCGGTCAGCGGGACCGCGTACCCGGGCGGGGGCAATCCGATCGGATCGTGCATGGTGTTCAGCCACCTCGCCGCGCTGGACATGGTCGAACGATGACCACGGCGGCCGGCGGCTCGCGCTGACGACCACCGCGGTGTTGTCTGAACCGCGCTCCTTCGCGGCGCCGGCTCGCCCGTCACGACTGCGTTCGACGCGAACGCGACCTTCTGCTTGACGCCTCCCCGGTGCGTGATTAACGTACCCGCCATCAAGCAAGCGCTTGGGCAATTCGCGGACATTCGAGCGGGCTGAACTCTGAACGCCCGCCGAGGCCGCGCGCGTCGCCCGGTGCATTCGGGCGGGGCCGTCGCCACCGCGATTGCCGGTCGACGTCAATGAAGACGCAGGAGGAAAACCATGGCGAGCGTTCCCGTGGATGCGACGCTGTCGGCGGCGGAGAAGCTGCTGGCGATCTCGGAGATCCAGTCCCTGTTCGCCATGCGCCTTCGCGTGATGGACACCAAGCAGTGGGACCGCTACGCGGAGTGCCACACCGACGACGTGGTCAGCGAGTCGTACGGCGACGTTCCCGACGAGAACCGGCCGCAGGCGGACGGCCAGGGCAACAAGGTGGTCGGCGCCGTCGCGCTGACCAACGCGATCTCCGGGCTGCTCGACGGCGACACGAAGGTCACCACGGCGCACCACGGGCACATGCCGGAGATCGAGCTCACCTCCCCGACCACTGCGCGCGGGATCTGGGCGATGGAGGACGAGCTCTGGTGGCGGCACGGCGATGTCACCGAGCACATGCACGGCTACGGCCACTACCACGAGGAATACCGGAAGGTGGAGGGCCGGTGGCTGATCAGCTACCGCAAGCTCACCCGCCTCCGCGTCACCAAGACGCCCGGGTTCTTCTCGTACCTGAGCGGCCAGCTGTAGCAGGCGCACTGCCGCACGACACGCGGCGTTCTCCTTGGTCGCCGTGCGGCGCGACCGATGAACGGTCCACATAGGAAATCCCCATTGGTCGGGTAGTGGCTGGAGGCCCCCGATGAACTCGCAGGAACCAATCCCGACGGGAGCCGGCCCGTCTTCCGCCGGGTCAGCGCAACTGCGCAAGGTGGCGCTTTCCAGCCTGCTGGGAACCGTCATCGAGTACTACGACTTCCTGCTCTACAGCACGATGGCGGCCTTGGTGTTCGGGAAGCTCTACTTCCCGGCGCTCACCCCGGGCGTCTCGACCGTCGCCGCCTTCGGCACGTTGGCGGCCGGCTACGTGGCACGTCCCCTGGGCGGGCTCCTGTTCGGGCATTTCGGCGACCGGCTCGGGCGCAAGTCGATGCTCGTGGTGACCATGATGCTGATGGGAGGCGCCAGCTTCCTCATCGGCGTCCTGCCCACCTACGACAAGATCGGCTTCGCCGCCCCGATTTTGCTCGTCCTGCTGCGCATCGTGCAGGGCGTGGCGGTCGGCGGGGAGTACGGCGGGGCGGCGCTGATGGTCATCGAGCACGCCGACTCCCGGCGCCGGGGGGCGTGGGTCGGGATCATGCAGCTCGGCTCGCCGTTCGGCTTCCTGCTCTCCACGGCTGCGGTCACGCTGGTGACCCTCCTGCCGAGCGAGGCCTTCCTCTCCTGGGGCTGGCGGGTGCCCTTCCTGCTGAGCGCGGTGCTGCTGATGATCGGGCTGTACGTCCGGCTGAGCGTCGTCGAAAGCCCGGTGTTCCGAGAAGCTGCCGCCGCCGCGGAATCCCAGGCACAGCCCAAGGTGCCCGCGCTGCAGCTGCTGCGGCAGCCGCGCGCTCTCGTCCTGGCGTGCGCCGCCGGTATCGGCCCCTTCGCGCTCACGGCCCTGACCAGCTCGCACATCATCGCCTACGCCACCGGTCTCGGGTACCAGATGTCCGATGTCATGCGGGCGCTGCTGTTCACGGTGTCCGTCTCGATCGTCTGCATCCCCTTGTTCTCCGCCTTGTCCGACCGGTTCGGGCGGCGCCGCGTGGTCATGGTGGGCGCGGTCGGCACGGTGCTCTTCGCACTGCCGCTCTACGCCATGGTCGACAGCGGCTCCGTGGTGGTCATGACGGTCGGGCTGATGATCGCCCAGGTGCTGCAGAACCTGATGTACTCGCCGCTGGCGCCGATGCTCTCGGAGATGTTCGGCACCCGCGTCCGGTACACGGGTGTCTCGCTCGGCTACCAGCTCGCCAGCCTGCTCGGCGCCGGCTTCACCCCGCTGATCGCCACCAGCCTCGTCGCCGCCACCGGGGGTTCGAGCCTGCCGCTGACCGCCATCGCGGCCCTGTCGGCGGCGATCACGATCGTGTCGATCTGGCTCATCGCCGAGACCAGGGGCCGCGACCTCACCGACGACGGCCCGGCCGTCGCGGACCGATCGGATTCCGGTGCGACGATGGAGGAAACGCGATGAGTGCCATGACATCTCCGAAGACGCCGGTGCTGGTCACCGGCGCGGCATCCGGGATCGGCGCGGCCTGCGCCCGCACCCTGGCGGCCGCCGGTCGACCGGTGGTGCTGTGGGACCGCGACGAAAAGGGCGCGACCGCAGTCGCGGAGCAGATCGAGCACGATCACGGGGTGCCGGTCGCCATGTCCGGGATCGACGTCGCCGACGTGGCCCGGTACGACGACGTGCTCGGCGAAGCCCGGCGGGTCGTCGGCAGGATCGGCGGTTTCGTGCATGCCGCGGGCGTGGTCGACTCGACGCCGATGACGAAGTTGTCGCGCGACGCGTGGCAGCGCGTCCTCGACGTCAACCTCACGGCGTTCGCCTATGCGGCCGCCGCGCTCGCCGACGACCTCGAAGCGCTGCCGGGCTCGGCCATCGTCGCGATCTCGTCGATAAACGCGACCCTCGGGCAGGCGAACATCCCGTCCTACAGCGCTTCCAAGGCGGGAGTCCTCGGGCTGACGCGGTCGCTGGCCGCGCAGCTCGGCGCCGCCGGGGTTCGGGTCAACGCGGTCTGCCCCGGGTACATCGACACGCCGATGCTGGGGCGCAGCCTCGCCGACACCCGGCGCATGGCTCGGATGAGCGGCGACGCGATGCTCGGCCGCGTCGGGCAACCGGAGGAGGTCGCGTCCGTCGTCCGCTTCCTGCTCAGCGCCGAAGCCAGCTTCGTCACCGGAAGCACGGTGTTCGTCGACGGCGGGGTGACCGCGAGCGATCGCCTCGGCTCGCTCGTCGACTGACGCGGTGGTCGCCGGTGAGCGACGACCGGCCGCCCGTTGTTCCCGCCGATCACGCCGGGACAACGGGCGGCCTGCTTGCTCAGCGGATCGTGTTGCCCGCATCCACCGGGAAGTTCGCGCCGGTCACGTACCGGGCCTCGTCGGAAGCCAGGTACACCAGCGCGTTGCTGATGTCGATCGGCTCGATGCGCTGCACCGGAAGGGTGTTGATGAACAGCGGTCCGAGATCCGGCCGCTTCTCCAAGAGCGTCGGCAGGACCGGCGAGTGCCCCTGAGGCGTGTCGACGCCGGTGGGGTGGATCGTGTTCACCCTGATGCCCCGGTCGGAGAACTCCAGCGCGAGCGATCGCGCGACGCCGACCACCGCGTGCTTCGCGGCCACGTAGGGCAGGAAGAAGGGCAGTCCCTTGAGGGACGCGGTGGAACCGGTGATCACGATGCTGCCGCCGCCAGAGGCGAGCAGGTGGGGGATGGCGGCCGCGCAGGTGTTCCACACCCCGGTGAGGTTGATGTCCAGCGTGGTCTGCCAGATCTCGGCGGTCAGGTCCTCGGACGGCTGCGTGGTGCAGATCGACGCGTTCGCGGCCACGATGTCGAGCCTGCCCAGCTCGGCCACGCCCGAGTCGAGGACGGCTGCGAGCGCATCCTTGTCCCGCACGTCCGCAACAGCCGTGTGGATGCGCCGCCCGAGCTTCTCGACCAGGCGAGCGGTCTCGGCCAGCCCCTCTTCGGTGCCCATCGGGTACTGGACGAGGTCGAGTTGCCGGCAGATGTCCACGGCGATGATGTCTGCGCCCTCCTCGGCCAGCCGCACGGCGTGGCTGCGGCCCTGGCTCTGCGCGGCGCCGGTGATGAAAGCGACTTTCCCGGACAGCCTCATGGGTTTCCTCCTGAACGGTTCCGTCCTCGGCGGCGCGGTGGCCCGGGCGCGTTCTTCGACGGCGCGACATCACTTTCCGCCAAGTCGACCAAGCGCTTGCTACGTTAGCAGTGCTGCGATCCGTCGGACGAGGACTGGCGATGCGGCGGCGGACAAGCGAATGACCGAGTACCAGGCCATCGCGGAGTCGCGCTGCGGGATCATCGGAACCGGCGGTGGTTCTCCCGGGCACAGCGCAGTTGCGGCCCGCGCCGGTTGAGATCGGTCTCGGTGAGCGGGAGGGCGACTGTTTCGCCCCGCTCAGACTTCCCACCATTGAGGCGAATCGGCAAGACGGAGGCGAAGGAGCCCTCATGACGTCACTGCAGACAGCGGGCGAGAACGAGGTGCGAGTGATCGAGGCGGTGGCTCCGCCGACTCGCTACGCCCGTGGCTGGCACTGCCTCGGCCTTGCCGACCACTACCGGGACGGAAAACCGCACGCGATCGAGGCGTTCGGCACCAAGCTGGTCGTGTTCGCCGACAGCAGCGGGAAGTTGAACGTGCTCAACTCCTACTGCCCGCACATGGGCGGCGACCTGAGCCAGGGCACCATCAAGGGCGACGAGGTCGCCTGCCCGTTCCACGACTGGCGCTGGTCGGGCAGCGGGCGCTGCGCGAGCATCCCGTACGCGCGGCGGGTGCCGCCGCGGGCCCGCACGAAGGCGTGGACCGTCCTGGAGCGCAACGGGCAGCTGTTCGTGTGGAACGACCCGCAGGGGAAGCAGCCTCCGCCGGACGTGACGATCCCGGAGATCCCCGGCACGGACTCGGACGAGTGGACGTCGTGGACGTGGAACTCGCTGCGGATCGACGGATCGAATTGCCGGGAGATCGTCGACAACGTGGTGGACATGGCGCACTTCTTCTACATCCACTACTCGTTCCCGACCTACTTCAAGAACGTGTTCGAGGGCCACGTCGCCACCCAGACGATGCACAGCAAGGCGCGGCCGGACGTGAAGATCGGCACGAACTACTCCGACGACAGCAGCCTGCGTTCGAGCGCCTCCTACTACGGCCCCTCCTACATGATCGACTACCTGTGGAGCGACGTCGGCGACCAGACGATCGAGACGGTGCTGATCAACTGCCACTACCCGGTGTCCCCCACGAGCTTCGTGCTGCAGTGGGGCGCGATGGTCAAGAAGCCGGACGGCATGTCCGACGAGGAGGCCGAGCAGATGGCCCAGGCGTTCGCCGCGGGAGTGGAGAAGGGCTTCCTGCAGGACGTCGAGATCTGGCAGAACAAGGCGAAGATCGACAATCCGCTGCTGTGCGAGGAGGACGGCCCGGTCTACCAGCTGCGGCGCTGGTACGAGCAGTTCTACGTCGATGTCGAGGAGGTCACGCCGGAGATGACCCAGCGGTTCGAGTTCGAGATCGACACCGAGCGGGCGATCCAGTTCTGGCAGGCCGAGGTCGACGACAACCTGGCCAACGGCCGGATCATCGTCGACGACAGCGCCACCACCGCCTGATCGGCGCGATCCATGACTGACGAGGAAATTCCGCTCCAGCCCGTGTCCTGCCACAGCTGCGGCACGTGCGTGCTGGTCAAGAAGAACAGCCTTGCCCACACGCTCGTGCAGTGGACGTCCGACACCGAGCAGTGCGTCGAGCTCGCGCAAAGCCCGACCGCCGACCGCGCAACGGTGCTGACCTGCCTGAAGCTGCGCGACAGCATCGAAACGGCGGTGCGCGATGGCCGGATCCGCGTTCCGCAGCCGTGATTCCGGGAAGGTCGACTCCTCGCAGCCGGTGCGAGGAGTCGGCGGTCCGATCCGGATCACCGCCACCAGCCCGCTGCTGAGCGGGCCGACCACGAGGAGAGGACATCGGACATGCCGGAGCCGTCCGTCATCCGCGACGTCGTCGCGAGTTATGTGAAGGCCATCGGGACCGGGGGAGCGGCGGAGATCGCGGCGCTGTACGAGGAGGACGCCACGCTCGAAGATCCGGTGGGTAGTGAGCCGTTGCGCGGCCGGGGCGCGATCGCCGAGTTCTACTCGGCCATCGAGAACCTGCGCCGGGAGAGCGAGCTGATCGCTGTGCGGGTGGCCGGCGACAGCGCCGCGTTCCACTTCCGCGTGCGCACCAAGACGCCGGACGGGGCGGTCGAGGTCGAGCCGATCGACGTCATGACCTTCGACGAGGCCGGGCGGATCACGAGCATGCGGGCGTTCTGGAGCCCCGAGGACGTGCAGTCCGCCTCGTGACGGCACGAGCCGACGGCGTCCTGGTCCGTTGTGGGACAGGGGTTTCCGGTCGGTGGGGTCAGGCGAGCCAGCGGTTGAGCGTCTCGACGACGCACGCCGGCTTGGCCTGGCCCTCGACCTCCGCGGTGATCCGGATCGTCGCTTGGACCCCGCCGCGCACGTCGACGCAGGCGAGCACCTCGCCGCGGCCGCGGATGCGGGATCCGGCGGGCACCGGCGCCGGGAAGCGGACGCGGTCGGCGCCGTAGTTGACCCCCATGCTGACGCCGCGCACCGACAGCAGTCGGGGCAGGAAGTAGTTGCACAGCGACAGCGTGAGGTAGCCGTGCGCGATCGTCGACCCGAACGCGGACTCGCGCGCCCGCACCGGGTCGACGTGGATCCACTGGTGATCGCCGGTGACGTCGGCGAAGCCGTCGATCCGCGCCTGGTCGATCTGGAGCCACGCGGTGGGGCCGAGCGTCGTGCCGACGGCCGCGCGAAGTTCGTCGAGCCCGTCGACGGTCAACGGGGCCGCGCCCTCGGATTCGTCAGCCACTTGTTCCCGCCCTTCTGCCGTGCCCGCGGTCGCGGCGCCGGCGATCGCCACCGACATCGGCGTCGAGGAGCATAGCTAGCCAAGCGCTTGCTTGGGAAGATCCGCGGGTGCGGGCCGTTGCCGCGGAAGCCCGGCGCACCGGTCGATCCCGGTCAGCGGGAGCAGCGGTGGGACCGGCCCGCAGGCCGGACCTAGCGTCGAACACGCCCTGGCACATCGGTGCGGGAGCGGCCATCTTGATCAGTCCGGAGGTGCGTGCATGGCGCACGATGTGGTTCGCCGAGTGGAGGAGGTCGCCGCCCGGCTCGCGGCGACCGCGGAGGAGACCGAGCGCCAAGGCAAGCTGGCGGATGAGAGCGTCAAGCTGGTGCGCGAAGCCGGGGTCATGCGGCTGTTGCAGCCGACCGACTTCGGCGGATTCGCGGCCCACCCGCGCGATTTCGCCGAAGCCGTGATGGCGGTCGCGAAGGTGTGCGGATCGACGGGCTGGGTGTGCGGTGTGGGCGGAGTCCACCCGTGGGAGATGGCGCTCATGGACCGGCGGCTCCAGGAGGAGGTCTGGGGGGAGAACCGCGACACCTGGATCGCTTCTCCGTACATGCCCAGCGGCGTCGCCACCCCGACGGACGGTGGTTACGTCCTCCGGGGCCGGTGGCAGTTCTCCTCCGGAACCGACCACTGCGACTGGATCTTCCTCGGCGCGCTCCTCGGCGACGCAGACGGCAAGCCCGCGCAACCGGTGAAGACGATGCACGTCGTCCTGCCGCGGAAGGACTACACGATCGTCGAGGACTCCTGGGACGTCATCGGGCTGTGCGGCACGGGGAGCAAGGACGTCGTCGTCGACGGCGCGTTCATCCCGGCGTACCGGACGATCGACGCCGAGGAGGTCGCCCAAGGCGAGCTGGCCGCCCAGCGCGCCGGCCGCACCGACACGGTGTACCGGCTGCCGTTCTGGACGATGTTCCCGCTGGGCATCACGGCGGCGGTCGTCGGCATCGCGGAAGGCGCGCTCGCCTGCCACCTCGACTACCAGCGGGACCGGGTCATGGCGGCCGGCACCCGGGTCCGCGACGACCCGCACACGATGTACGCGATCTCCGAAGCCGCCGCGGAGATCGCCGGATCGCGCACGCAGCTGCTCGACGGCGTCAGCCGGCTCTACGACCTGGTCGACGCGGGCCGGCCGATCAGCTTCGAGGACCGGTCGGTGGTGCGCCGCAACCAGGTCCGATGCGCGTGGCGCGCGGTGTCCGCGGTCGACGAGATCTTCGCCCGGTCCGGCGGGAACGCGGTGCGCCGCAACAACGCGATGCAGCGCTTCTGGCGCGACGCGCACGTCGGCCTGCAGCACGCCATCCACATCCCGGGTTCGATCTACCACTCGAATGCCCTGACGTCGCTGGGCATCGAGCCGGACGGGCCGCTCCGGGCGCTGATCTGAACCGAGCCGCGCCGACGACGTCCGGCGCCTACTGCATGGAGAGAGGAAGGGCATGACCGACATCAGCTCACTGGGCTACGTCCGGATCCGCGCCACGGATCTGGACGCCTGGCGGAAGTTCGCCTTCGAGACCATCGGTTTCGCCGAGGGCAGCGGGCCCGAGGATGATGCGCTGTACCTGCGCGTGGACGAGCGGATCGGCCGGATCGTCGTCCTGCCCGGCGACGTGGACCGGGTGGAGGCCGTGGGCTGGGAGGTCCGCGACCACCTGGCACTCCAGCGGGTCCAGGCCGCGGTCGAGACGGCCGGGCTCGCCCCGAAGCCGCTGACCCTGGAGGAGGCCGATGCCCGCCGGGTGGAGGCGGGAATCGCCTTCGAAGCACCGGGCGGGACCCCGCTGGAGATCTTCCACGGCCCGGCGCTGGACCACAGCCCGGTCGCGACGAGGTTCGGGAACCGCTTCGTCACCGGGGCGCTGGGGCTGGGGCACGTGGTGGTGCCGGTGAGCGACCTGGACGAGGCGTACCGCTTCTACGCCGAGACGCTCGGGTTCCTGCCGCGAGGGGCGTTCCGGCTGCCGGCACCCGTGGAATACGGCCCGGTCCGGCTCCGGTTCATGGGTGTGAACGCGCGTCATCACAGCCTGGCGCTGCTGCCGTCGGCGGATCTCAAGTCGCCCGCCCTGGTCCACATCATGGTGGAGTGCGAGACCCTCGACGAGGTCGGCCGCGCGCTGGACCGGGTCGTGGACGCCGGCTACCACGTGTCGTCCACGTTGGGGCGCCACACGAACGACAAGATGGTGTCGTTCTACGTCCGCACCCCGGGCGGCTGGGACCTCGAGGTCGGCTGCGCGGGCATGCTGGTCGACGAAAACTCCTACTCGGCCGAGGAGATCACCGCAGACAGCTACTGGGGCCACAAGTGGGATTTCGGGAGCTGACCTGACCGCGGCCGCGGGTGCGGTCGGCCGACCGCACCCGCGTGCATCGGGCCGTCCCGGTGATTTTCCGGCGACCACCGATCCGAAATCCCGCCCGGATGTGAAGATCAGCGCATGGTGACCCGGCGTGCGGTGATCAAGGGAATCCGAGACGTCGCGGCGGTGGCCGCGGTGGCTCCTTCCGCGATTCGGGCGGCGCAGCCAGCTGCGCCGTCCGAGGGGGATGTGCTTGCCGTGGTGGAGAAGAGCAGTCATGCGGTGAGCTTCTACGACACGTCGACCGGACGGCGACAGGACTCCATCGCGCTTCCGCACTATCCGCACGAACTCGCGGCGGACTCCCGGCGACGATTGGGCTACGTCGGTCACTACGGCGTCCGAATGTCCTCCGATACCGGGGAAGGCGGTGCTGCGGTCTTCGTACTCGACCTGGCCGCGCGCAAGCTGATCCGAACGGTGGATCTCCGGCCGTTCAACCGGATTCACGGTGTGGGCACGGACGCGCGGGATCGCCTGTACGCGCTGAGCGAGGCGAAGGCGACGTTGCTGGGCTTCGACGATCCGCCCACCGACCAGGAACCGACGCGGGCGGTGCCGACCGATGGCGTCAAGACGCACCTGTTCGCGATCAGCCGGGACGGCGAACGCGCCTACGTGACAGGACTGCTCTCGCACACGGTCAGCCTGGTCCGGCCGTACGACCCGGTCGCGCGACCCGTCGTGATGACACCGGGCGAGCGCCCCGAAGGACTCTGCCTCAGCCACGACGAACGCACTCTTTACGTCGGCGCTCGACGCAGTCACAGGCTGGTGGCGTTGGACGCGCACCGGATGACTGTGCGCACGACGGTGCCCGTGCCAGGAGACCCGCTGCGCGTGTACGCACGACCCGACGGCGTGGTGCTGATGACCGATATCGCGGACAACAGCCTCACCGCATTCACGCCGGACCTGCGGCGGCTCTGGTCCCTGAGGCTGCCGGGAACGCCGTCGGCGGTGTCCTTCCACCCGAACGCGGCGTTGGCTTACGTCTCGCAACTCGGAGGCGGCGATCAGGTCAGCATCGTGGACCTGGAAAGCAGATCGATCGTCGGCGGTTTCACCACCGGGCGAGAACCGGATTCCTCGGTACTGCTACCGGCCACCTGACAGGGTTCATCCGGGCTCCGGGCTCCGGGCTCCGGGCTCCGGGCTCCGGGCTCCGGGCCGACGATCGACACGAATGACACGCACTCGCCTGGGCCGCCACCGAGGTTGTGGGTGAGGCCGTATCGCTTGCCCCGGTGCCCGATTTGGCGCTCCGGTGGTGCTTCGCCGCGCAGCTGCAGCCAGCACTCGAACAGCATCCGGAGGCCTGAGGCTCCGATCGGATGGCCGAAGCTCTTCAACCCGCCGTCGGTGTTCACCGGGAGGTCGCCGGTGAGGGTGAACCGGGAGTTCAGGGTGTCCTGCCAGGCCTGGCCGCGGGTGGAGAATCCCAGGTCCTCCATCAGCACCAGTTCGGTAGGCGTGAAGCAGTCGTGCACCTCGGCCATCATCAGATCCTCGGCAGCGGACTCGACACCAGCCTGCGCGTACGCGTCCTGCGCGGAGCGCACCACCTCCTCGAAGCTGGTGTAGTCGTAGTCCGGATCGAAGGTGCCGGTGCCTGGGCCGGCGGCGAACGCCAGCGCCTTGACGAAGAGGGGCCGGTCGGTGAACCGGTACGCGTCCTCGGCGCGCACGATGATCGCCGCCGCCGCGCCGTCGCTGACGCCGGAGCAGTCGAACACGCCGAGGTCGCCGGCTACCGGGGCGGCGGCTGCGATGGTCTCCTCGGCGACCTCGGACCGGAACTGGGCACGCTCGTTGCGGGCTCCGTTGTAGTGGTTCTTCCACGCCACGCGGGTCATCGCACGCTTGAAGTCCGCTCGTGACACGTCGTACTTCGCCTGGTACGCGGGTGCCAGCAGGGAAAAGCGGGCGGGCGCGGTGAGGGTTGTGGCGGTGCCGTCCGACGGTGGGTTGGCGCGGGTCAGGCCCGAGTAGCCGGAGTCCTTGAGCTTCTCCACGCCGAGCGCCATCACCATGTCGTAGGCGCCGGATGCCACGGCGTGTTCCTGGGCGTGATGTCGGCAGGAGGGCTGATCGCGCCGTATCTGACGGGTGTGATCGTGGACGCGGCCGAATCGCCCGCTTCCGGCTACGCCGCGGCGTTCCAGATCTTCGGCGCGGCCGCCTTCGCCGCCAGCGCGATCGCACTGATCGCAGTGAATCCCGAGCGCGACGCCGCGAGGGTGCTCGGCCCACGAGACGCGAAACCAGCTGCAGATCCGGCACAACGGCACCGATGACCATCGGCACGAGCGCATTGCGTCTCGCGTCGACGTGGGTCTTGACGTGTTCGGCGAGCTGCTTGATCTCTGACGCTGCGCCGATGCTCGGAGGGGCGGTGTCGGGCATCCGGCGTTTCGTTACTGTGATCGCAAGGCATCGGATCTTCGGCAGGGAGTGTGCGTGGGACTTTTCGACGGGATGCTGGGCAACGCTTCGCGTGTCGATCCTCGTGCGGCAGCGCAGGAGTTCGGGCGCCTGCTGGCGCAGGGCGAGGAGGTTCATGCCGCCTACCAGTTGGTCCGGGACTCGTTCCTGTTCACGGACCGGCGCTTGATCCTCGTCGACAAGCAGGGCGTGACCGGCCGCAAGGTCGAGTACCACTCGATTCCGTATCGCAGCATCACCCACTTCTCCGTCGAGACCGCCGGCACCTTCGACCTCGACGCCGAGCTGAAGATCTGGCTTTCCGGCAACGCCGAGCCGATCACGAAGCAGTTCGGCAAGGGCGTCGACGTCTACGAGGTCCAGGCCCTCATGGGCGCCTACCTAGCGCGCTGAGCGAGTCGCAAAGCGCGGCAGCCGGTTCTCGCGGTGACGTTGCGCCGGCCCGCGATCCGGCGCCGAACGTTCCCTTCCCCGCAGCGGGTGGGCACGCGCCTGGACTGGTGTTCAGCTCCCTTCCAGTCGTTTCCACTCGTCGTCGGTGAGCAGGCGGGAGCGGATCAGGAACCGGACGCCGTCCGGGGCTTCCAGGGAGAACCCGCTGCCCCGACCCGGCACCAGGTCGATGGTCAGATGGGTGTGCTTCCAGTACTCGAACTGCGCCTTCGACATCCACACCGGGACGGCTTGGCCGTCCACGGTGAGATCGCCGAGGTGCACGTCGGCGTCGCTGGTTGCGAATTCGCCCGCCGGGTAGCACATGGGGGCGCTGCCGTCGCAGCATCCGCCGGACTGGTGGAACATCACGGGCCCGTGCCGCGCCCGGAGGCGGCGGATCTGCTCCGCCGCCTCCGGGGTCACGTCGACCCTGGCGACCATCAGAAGAACCCGAGCGCGTTGTTGGAGTAGGACACGAGCATGTTCTTGGTCTGCTGGTAGTGGTCGAGCATCATCTTGTGGTTTTCGCGCCCGATGCCGGACTGCTTGTAGCCGCCGAACGCGGCGTGGGCGGGGTAGGCGTGGTAGTTGTTCACCCACACCCGGCCGGCCTGGATGTCGCGGACGGCGTGGTAGGCGGTGGTGCCGTTGCGGGACCACACTCCGGCGCCGAGGCCGTAGAGGGTGTCGTTGGCGATCTTCATGGCGTCGTCGTAGTCGTCGAAGCTGGTGACGGAGACGACGGGGCCGAAGATCTCCTCCTGGAAGATCCGCTGCTTGTTGTGGCCCTCGAAGATCGTCGGGGCGACGTAGTAGCCGCCGGCCAGGTCGCCTTCGAGCTCGACCCGGTGGCCGCCGGTGAGGACCTTCGCGCCTTCCTGCTTGCCGATGTCGATGTAGGACAGGATCTTCTCCAGCTGGTCGTTGCTGGCCTGGGCGCCGATCTGGGTGTCGGTGTCCAGCGGGTTGCCCTGCTTGATCTTCTCGGTTCGGGCCACCGCGTCGGTCAGGAATCCGTCGTAGATGCCGGACTGGATCAGCACCCGCGACGGGCACGTGCACACCTCGCCCTGGTTGAGGGCGAACATCGTGAAGCCTTCCAACGCCTTGTCGTAGAAGGAATCGTTGGCCGCCGCGACGTCGTCGAAGAAGATGTTCGGGCTCTTCCCGCCGAGCTCGACGGTCACCGGGATGATGTTCTGGCTGGCGTACTGCAGGATGAGTCGGCCGGTGGTCGTCTCGCCGGTGAAGGCGACCTTGCGCACCCGCGAGCTGGAGGCCAGCGGCTTGCCCGCCTCCACACCGAAGCCGTTGACCACGTTGAGGACACCGGCGGGTAGCAGGTCGGCGATGAGGTCGACCAGCACGTGGATCGATGCCGGTGTCTGCTCGGCGGGCTTGAGCACCACGGCGTTGCCCGCCGCCAGCGCCGGTGCCAGCTTCCAGGTCGCCATCAGCAGCGGGAAGTTCCACGGGATGATCTGGGCGACGACGCCCAGCGGCTCGTGGAAGTGGTAGGCGACGGTGTCGTCGTCGATCTGTGAGATCGACCCTTCCTGACTGCGCAGCGCCCCCGCGAAGTAGCGGAAGTGGTCGATCGCCAGCGGGATGTCGGCCGCCAGCGTCTCGCGGACCGGCTTGCCGTTGTCCCAGCTCTCGGCGACCGCGAGCTTCTCCAGGTTGGCCTCCATGCGGTCGGCGATCTTGAGCAGGATCCCCGACCGCTCCGCCACCGACGTGCGGCCCCACGCGGGCGCGGCGCCCTCGGCGGCGTCGAGCGCGCGTTCCACGTCGTCGGCCGTGCCGCGGGCGATCTCGGTGAACACCTGGCCCGTCACCGGCGTGGGGTTCTCGAAGTAATCTCCACCGGCCGGGGCCACGTACTCGCCACCGATGAAGTGGTCGTAGCGCGAGCGGAACTCGACCGCCGAACCTGCGGTTCCCGGGGCTGCATGCAGAACCATCGTTCGCCTCTCGTGTGGGTGCGGCTCTCGCGAGCCGTCGTGACCTGGGCCACTCATGCCTCTGTGTGGCGAGAAGCTAGGAGTCGCAACGTTGCAGCGACGTTGCAACCGGGAGCCGCGATACTTGCCTGCAACCGGCGCGCCCCGCACTATGAACAGTCCAGCGACGAAGTCCCCTGGCGATTCCGACACATTTCAGCAGGCTGATGAACACCAGCGACGGCACATCGGTCGATCCGCTCGAGCGCGCCCGGCTGCTCGAGCGGGTGCATGCTGCCGTTCTGGCCGGTGATGAGTCGCCGCACGAGCCGCGGCCGGTCGTCGTCGAGTCCTGGCGGCGTTCGCTGGAAGCCCGGATCGACCCCGATCGCAGGGAACCGCCGCTGTCGTTCGCCTCCGGCAGGCTCGCCGACATCCGCCGGGAGCACCCGTTGGCGCGTTGGGTGCCGATGCTGCGCCAGACGTTGCTCGATGCGGCCGACGGCACCGGCCACGTCATGATCATCACCGATGCCGACGGCAACATCCTCTGGCGGGAAGGGGACGCCCGGGTATGCCGCGACGCCGACCGGGTTCTGCTCGCCGAAGGCACCCGGTGGGCCGAGAGCGCGATCGGTACGAACGCGATGGGCACCACGCTCGCCACCGGTGCTCCCGTCCAGATCCATTCCGCCGAGCACCTCGTGCGGGCCTACCACTCCTGGACCTGCGCCGCGTGCCCCGTCCGCGACCCCGACACGGGTGCACTGCTCGGGGCGGTCGACCTCAGCGGGCCGCTGCACACCATGCACCCGGCGCTGCTCGCGCTCGTGGTGGCCGGTGCGCGGCTGGTCGAGAGCGAACTCCGCTGGCGCCTGGCCGCCTCCGACGACCTGCTCCGGGAGCGCAACGCCCACCACCTCACCGAGTCCGGTCGGGATGCGGCACTGCTGAGCCCCAGTGGACGGATCGTCGCGAGCACACCCTCGGCGCGGTTCGTGCCGGGGCAGCGGATCGGCCTCGACGACAGCGGAACGGTCCGGTTGGACGACGGTGAGGACGCCGAGGTCGAACCGCTCGACGGCGGCTACCTGCTGCGCGTCGGGCAGCCCCGGTCCCGTCGCCGGCCGCAGTTGTCGTTGAGGCTGCTCGGCGACAAGGTTCCAATGGCCACAGTGGACGGTGTGCGGCACGAGCTGAGCTTGCGGCACGCGGAGATCCTCGCGCTGCTCGCGATGCATCCGGGAGGCCTGAACGCGGAGCGGCTGGCGCTGCTCCTGCACGGAGAGCAGGGCAACCCCACCACGGTCCGCGTTGAGATCCACCGCATCCGCAACGCACTCGGCCAGGACGTGGTCAAGACCAGGCCGTACCGGATCGCCGCCGATCTCGACAGCGATCTGCACGCCGTCCGCGAAGCGCTGAGCCGGGGTGACGCCGAAGCCGCCGTCGACCACGCTGGACTGCTGCTGCCGCGCTCGGAGTCCGTCGCGATCCGCGCCGAACGCGACGAACTCCTGGCGTCGTTGCGCGGGTTGGCGCTGGCCACCGGGAGCCCGGAGCTGCTTTGGCGTTTCGCCAACACCGACGCCGGGCGCGACGATCTGGAAGTGCTGGAGAAAGCACGTGACCTGATGGCACCGGATGCTCCGCAGCGCAGCGTCCTCGAAACCCGGCTGCGCCTATTGCTGGAAGGAGAGCCGTAGAGCTGCCCGATCGCCTTCCCGGGATGCACGTGCGCTGCCAACAAGATGCGGACGTCTGCCGATCACCATGCCGAACGGCTTGTCGTGATCAGCGACCACTGCCGAGCCGGTACGAACAAACCGGCTTCAACCGCGTCACGGACCTACCGCACGCCTGATGGCCAACCAGTCCTACGAACGGCGAGCAAGCGCCTTCAGTTCGGCGTAGCCGCCTTTTGGCCGTGTCTCAGCGAAATCGGCCCGTTGATCTCTCTGTCTCAGTAGGCGTTGGCACCGCCTCGCCGGCGGACGGTGCGCTCGAGGATCCCGAGGGTGGCCTTGAGGGCGGACTCTGGGACCACCGGGAAGGTGATGCGCTCCCGCCACTCCTCGTCGATCTCCGACCAGTCGTAGTAAGAGGTGACGAGGGTGCCGTCCTCGGCAGGCTCCAGCCGGTAGCCGTAGATGTGGCGGGCATGAGGCCGGAGCCGGCCTTCGACGGTCCAGGCGATTTCCTGGTCCGGGGTGAGCTTCGTGATGACGACCTCGACGTCGTACTTGCCCAGGGGAACGTCCCCGAGAGCTTCCCGGTCCATGTGGACCAGGAACCGGTCGCCAGGCTGCTTGACCGGTTCCCCTTCGGCGTCGATGAGCATTCCCGACGCGTCGATGTCCACGTGGCCCTTCGGGTCGGTCAGGACCGCGAAGATGGCGCCGGCGGGGGCGGGGATGAGTCGGGAAACCTCGATCCGCTCGGCGTCTTCGCCCACGCGCGCTTCGGGCCGCCGGGCGTGAGGGTCGTTGGCGCTCATCGCGTCGTTCCTTTCGAGCCGTGCTGCGGGAGTGGCGGTGATCTGGCCGACGGAAGCCCGCAGCGTCGATCCAAGGCGCCACCGTCGCCTTGGATCGACCATAACACGAATAATCGATTTTCCACTGGATTGTCTATGCTGCGGTCATGACGCGGACGGTCCACACCTCGGCCTCGTCGGGGAAGCAGATGCTCTCCGAGCAGGTCTACGTGCACCTGCGGGCCGCGATCATGCGCGGGGACCACGCCCCCGGTGACGCCCTCAAACCGCAGGACCTCGCAAAGGAACTGGGTGTGAGCCTGGCCGTCGTGCGCGAGGCGCTCGTGCGGGTGGTCGGCGATGGCCTCGCCGACCGGCTGCCCAACCGCGGCTTCGCCGTCCCGGCTTTCTCCGACCGCCGCTGGCAGGAGATCGCGGAGGCCCGCCGGAGCATCGAACCGGTCGTGCTGCGCATGTCCATCGAGCGCGGCGACGTCGACTGGGAGGCCCGCGTACGAGCCGCCCACCACCGTCTGGCCCGCACCCCGCCGTTCGTGCCGGAAGAAGGCGAGTACATCAGCGACGCATGGTCCGAAGCCCACCGGGTCTTTCACCGCACCCTGCTGGAGGGTTGCGGCAACCCCATCCTGCTGGAGACCTTCGACCGGATGTGGACCGCGAGCGAGCTGGCTCGCCGCTGGTCGGCGCACCGAACCCCCGACCGCGACCACGTTGGCGAGCACCGCCGGCTGGAGGAGGCGGCACTGGCCCGCGACGCCGACGCCGCGGCAGATGCACTGACACAGCACCTCACCCTGACCGCGGCCGGACTGACCGACCGCACCTGATCACCGACGCCAGAGCTGTGGGCCCGGCCGGTGAACCGCCGTTCTTGCCGAAACCCAACGGCCAGAAGACATCTGAGATGTCGGCTAATTGGCCCACTGCCGGACCAAGTGGCGGCTCGGGGATGCGGCTGGGTGGGGATCCGGGCGTGTTGGCTTGTAGAGGGTTTGCTTCTCCTTCAACGTGGCCGACGAGCGGGAAGCGGGTCTGCGGCAGTTGGAGGCTGCGCAGGGAACGGCTGCGCGCAGGTAGCGGCAGAATTCCGGAAAGTGATCGCGGCTTTCTAACTGTCGACGTCCGCCAGTCCTTCGTGGACGCGTAGCAGCAATCCTTGGAGCAATTGGCGCTCCTTCGTGTTCAGCGGCTCGAGCACCTTGTCCTGGACGGCTCGTGCCTCGGCGTCCAGGTCCGCCAGGACGGCCCGCCCGGCAGGGGTGACGGAGACGGAGACCCGCCGCCGGTCCGCCATGTCGCGTGCCCGGTCGACGTACCCGGCGGCGGCCAACTGGTCGACCACCTTGGCCATGTCGCTCGGGTCCACGCCCAGCCGGACAACCAGGTCGCGCTGGGCGTGCGGCCCGAAGTCGGCCAGCGCGGCGAGGGCCGCCATGTCCCACAGTCGCAGGCCGCGCTCGGCCAGCCGCTCGGCCAGTAGGCCGCGGGCGGTCTTGCCGACCCGGGAGAGCAGGTAGGTGCTGAGATCCAGCAGGGTTGGCGGAGTGGATCGATCGGCGGACACGGTGCGAGTCTAAGGTGCCCACCTATAGAGGCTGTTTCCAAACTCGATCTGCGTGGCGGTGCGGGTGGCGGCCCCCCTGCGGGAGTTGCTGTCGCCTTCTCGCTGTGGGATCCCCGACATCATGAATGCCAATTCACCACGTCGGGGCTGTCCTCGCGAGAAGACACCTGAGAACCCGCGGCGGTGCAAGTCGCATAGGTGGGCTAAGCGGCTGCGCCGCTTCAAAGACAAAACCCCGCGCTACCACATCCGCACCTCACCACATCCAAAACAGTCTCTATAGTGGGTGTGGACCCACTAATTTGTTGGCCGCCGACCTGAGGAGCCCTGCTGTGGATGCCCTCTACTCCCGCCTGCTCGTCACCCGCTTCGCCGAGTGCTTCCGCTTCTACGAGGCGATCCTGCCGCCGCTGGTCGGCGCGAGCCTCGTCAAAGGCACACAGGAAGGCCCCTACGCCAACTGGGACGTCAATGCCGAGGCCGTCCTGGTGCTGTTCGACCGCGGCGCGATGGCCGCAACCATTGGCACCAGGACGCTTCCCGCACAACCCGGCCCGGCGCAGGACACCGCAATGCTTGTCTTCCGGGTGGACGATGTGGACAAGCGGCTTGCCCTCTGCCTGGAGCACGGTGGCCGCCTCGTCATCGGCCCGACCGACCGACCGGAGTGGGGCCCGAACCTGCGCAGCGCCCACCTGCGCGACCCCGACGGCCACCTGATCGAGCTTCAGTCCTACTAGGGTCCGCACCCGATTCCCGTCGCTTCGCGACGTCGCGCTGGGTCGGACGTGGGGCGGGTGGATCGCGATGACGTCGTCGTGGCTGCCCATCGCGGGCGAAGCGACGGGGAACGTCTTCTACGCCATCGGCTGCCACGGCCACGGCCTCGCCCAGGCGCCCTACCTCGGCACGCTGCTCGCTGACCGGCTCGCCGGCGACGAGCTCCATGACGACCTCAGGGCCGTATGGCGAGTACGGCCGTGGTTTGCTCCCACGCCCATCGCCAATCCGCTGACCTTGCGTGCCATGTGGATGATCGACCGGATGTCGGATCGTCTCCACAACAGCAAAGTCTGAAGGTCCTCCGCCGAGCCTCGACGTCAGCGAGGCGGAAGTCGAGGCGCCCGACCTGGACCATTGACAGGTTTTCGGAACTCGACCACGGTTCAAGACCGAATCAGCCGAGAACGTGCGAGAGGAACACGAGTTGGTCGCCATGGGGTACACGGAAATGGAGTACGGAGAGGTCACCGTGCTCGTCGGAGCTAAGCGGGGTGCCTACCCGTTCGGCAACTCGCTGCTCGTGCGCGGCACCGACGCCACGCTGGTCGTCGATCCGTCGCTGTCGCTCGTCGAAGCGGCGCCACCCGCGGACGTGGTCCTCGTGAGCCACGCGCATGAGGACCACGTCGCCGGTCTTGGAAGCTACGACGTGCCCGTCAATATCCACGAAGCAGACATCGCCGCGCTGCGATCTCGCTCGGTCATGGTCGCCGGATTCGGTCTCCCTCCCGACGCCACTGCCGATGCCGACAGGAAGTTGCGGGATCAGTTCCACGTGGAGGATCGTCCGGATGCGATGGCGTTCACCGACGGCTCCGTGTTCGACCTCGGCGGGCGCACCGTGACCGTTGTGCACCTTCCCGGCCACACGGCGGGTCACAGCGGCTTCCTGATCGAGCCGGACGGCTTTCTGTTCGTGGCGGATATCGACCTGACATCGTTCGGTCCTTACTACGGTGATGTCGGCAGCAGCCTCGCGGACTTCGAGGCGTCCATGAGCCGGTGCCGGGAGATCGACGCTCGCTGGTACGGCACGTCGCACCAGAAGGGTGTGATCGAGGGTGCCGCCGAGTTTCGCCGGCGGCTCGACGACTTCGTTGGTGTGGTGGAGAAGCGGGACGCGATGCTCCTGGCGCTCCTCGACGAACCGCGGACAGTCGCGGAGATCCTCGAGCACAGGCTTGTCTACCGGGCTCACGTTGAAGGCGCGCACGTGAAGCCGGTGGAGCGGAGGACGGCGATGCGACACCTGGACCGTTTGATCGGCAAGGGGCTGGTCGCGGAGGTCGAGCAGGGGCGGTTCCGCGTGACGTAGCGCCCGCATTGCCCTCGACTCGGCGGGCACCCGCAGACATTGACCGGCCGTGGCGGCGAGGCGTCGCCGTTCACGGCCGTGCACGAGATGCGTTGGGAGACTTGCGGTTGCACGATGGCGCCGCCTTCGCGTGACCGCGGTGCTCGCCTGCCCGACTCGCTGAAGCTGTCCACATGGGACCGGGATGTGCTCGACGGTGTGTTGTCGTCGCTGGTCCACTCCTACAGCGAGCAGGGAATGGCGCAGTTCCTATTGTGGACCGCGAACCATTTCGGCGACTGGGACGCGTTCTCAGTTTGCGGCCAAGACGCGTTCGAGTGTGGCGTGGCCTGCTGGCTCCCAGAACGCTTCATCGGCCGTCCCTATTGGACAGAACGCTCTATCTGTGAATGTGTTATTTCTCTTCGATCTTGCGGTCGCCAAGAGCTGTTCATGGCTTCCGGTCAGATCGCGGATGAGCTTGCGAACTCGCTCGATACTGCCGCAGTCCGTGGAAGTCTCGTCTTCTCGGATGGGTAGTCGTGCTCGCCTGTTCGCGGCACGGTCGAGCTCCGGCTCGGTCCTGCTGGTCGAGGTGGAGCCGTGATTCGGACGTTTCATCTGGGCGCTGATCGTCGGCTGATGGCGAGAATGCGATCGACGACTCCAGGTGTGTTCAGGTTTGCCTTGCCATACCTATTGTCGCTCAATGGGATTGAAAATGTTGGAATAGCTGGGTAGCGGTCTGCTGCGGAGCTTAGTTTGACCCCATGACCAGCGTGGTGAAGATTGAACCCCGCACGTCGCGTGCGCAGAACCTGCTGGAGGAGCAGGTGGGCAACGAGCTCACGGCTTCGCAGCAGTACCTCGCGATTGCCGTGTGGTACGAGCAGCGGGACCTGCCCCGCTTGGCGGCGTGCTTCTACAGGCAGGCGCAGAAGAAGCGCGATCAGGCGATGAAGATCGTACGGTACATGATGGACAACAACATTGCCGTGGAGATTCCGGGCATACCGGCGGTCCGCAACGACTTCGGCGATGCGCGCGAGCTCATCGCTCATGCAGTGGAACAGGAGCGGATGACGACCGCTGAGGTCACCACCCTGTCCCGGACGGCCCGCGACGAAGGTGACCACCTCGCCGAGCAGTTCATGCAGTGGTTCCTGCACGAGCAGGTCGAAGAGATCTCGCGCATGTCCACACTGCTCAACGTCATGGATCGCGCGCAGGGCAACATGTTCGACGTCGAGAACTTCCTCGCGAGGGAGAACGTCGGCAGCTGAACATCTCGAACCGCGCGCGTGCTGTCGGCGGGCCGACCCCGATCATGACGGGGTCGGCCCGCACGCTCATTCGGTGGTTACGAGATAGCGAGACCAGCCCGCGACCTGCTCATCGGACCAGCAGGATCCCAGCGGGTACTGCCCGGAGACCTTCGACCCGGCGTGAGTCAGCCGAAAGCGCACCTCTGCGCTGCTCCGATCAATGGTCATGGCGAAATGATCTCAGCCGGCCGCCACGTGCCTGGCGCTATGTCCCGCCCGTGCGGCCGTTCGAGGTGCGCCGGGCGGGCCGGCCCGGGTGGAGCGGCGTGACCGGGACCGTCGTGCAGGAGAATGGGGTGGTCGAGCCGCAGGGGATGCGAGGTCGCCGCCATGCGGGTTGACTGCTATTAGTTATCACCCGTTCGTTCCGAAGGGCGCCCACCGCATGGCCATGCCTGAGCATCGCGACGACACGTCCCCCCGTGTGGGGGCCGCGGTTCGGGCCGCGCGAGAGCGGGCCGGGCTCACCACCCGCGCGCTGGCCGCGGAAGCAGGGATCAGCCAGCCGTTCCTCAGCCAGGTCGAGCGCGGGCTGAACTCGCCGTCGATCAACACGCTGTACCGCCTCGCCGAGGCGCTCGGCGTCACCCCGGCCGACCTGCTGCCCCCGCCCGCCGCTCCGCGCGTCCAGGTGGTGCGCGCCGACGAGCGCGAACTTGCCCCGGCGAACGAACTTTCAAACACCGCGCGGGCCCGGATCGCGCGTGGCGCGGGCCTGATCGCCGAGATCGTCGAGTACCTCGTCGAGCCCGGCGAGGACGTCGGTGGGTGGTTCTGGCGGGAGAGCGACCACGCCATGCTGGTGCTGCGCGGCCAGGTGCGGGTCGACCTGGAGGGCGAGGAGTCCGTCCGGCTCGGCCCCGGGGACTGCCTGTTCCACCCGGGGGCCATCCGGCACCGCTGGGAGCGGCTCGGCGACGAGGCGCTGCACGTCGTGCTGCTCATCTCCAGTGACATCGATGTCAGAACATAAAGATAACCAAGAGCAATCAAAATGACGCATTGTCGGCCATAATCGGTGGGCGTACCCGCGACGAGAAGGGACACCCATCATGGGCAAGGCCAGAGCCATCGACGGAGTGCTGGAAGTTCCCGTCATCGACATATCCGCGTGGCTGGACGGGACCGATGCCGACCGCACCGCCATCGCGGCCGCCGTGGACGAGGCCGCGCGGACCGTTGGCTTCATGCAGATCGCCGGGCACGGCATCCCCGAAGGCACCGTGCGGTCGTTCGCCGATGCGCAGGACGCGTTCTTCGCCCTGCCGCTGGAGGAGAAGAAGCGACTGCGCGCTCCCTCACCGAACATCAACCGCGGCTACACCCCGCCGCGCACCGAGAAGCTCAGCCTGAGCCTGGGCGTTCCCGCGCCGGTCGAGGATCTCTTCGAGGCGTTCAACGTCGGCACCGAGTCCGGTGCGTTCCCGGGCCTCGACCTCCCGGAAGCCGACTACCCGGCCAACATCTGGCCGTCCGTGCCGGGCTACCGCCGGGCGGTGGAGGAGTGGTGCACGCAGGCCGATGGGCTCGCCGACCGGCTGCTGCGGATCTTCGCGCGCGCACTGGGCCTCGACGAGGACTACTTCGTGCCGTTCACCGACCATTCCCTCGACGTGCTGCGGATGAACAACTACCGCGTGCCCGACGAAGAGGTCGTGGTCGACCGCAACCAGATGGGCATGGGCGCGCACACCGACTACGGGATCGTGACCGTGCTGTGGGCCGACCGCGTCCGCGGGTTGCAGATCCTCGACACCGACGGGGCCTGGCACGACGTGCTGCCCGAGCCCGGCTGCCTGCTGGTCAACCTGGGCGATCTGCTGGCCAGGTGGACGAACGACCGGTGGCTGTCCACGATGCACCGGGTGCTGCCGCCCACCGACGATGCGGGCCGCATCATCCGGCGGCGCTCCGCCGCCTACTTCCACGACGGCAACTGGGACGCGGAGATCACCGTGCTGCCCGGTTGCGTGCCCGAGGGCGAGGAGCCGCTGTACCCGCCGACGACGGTGGGCCGCCATCTCGCGGAGAAGCTCGCCGGGTCCCGTGCGGGCAAGCTCAACGAGAACTCGCCGCGCGAGGCCGCCCGGCTGCTCGGCGCGCGGAACGGCTGACGAACCTCCTCCGCCGGGGCGGGCCGGGTTCCCGCCCTGACCCGCTCCCCCCGAGAGGCGGCCATCCTTGTTCTTCCTGAGATCACTTCGCGGCGGGACCGCACACCCCGTGGACGAAGTGCCCGCCGCCGGGCGGCTTTTCAGCTTCGGACTCCAGCACGCCCTGGTGATGTACGCGGGAGCCATCGCCGTCCCGCTGGTCTTCGGCGAGGGTGCCGGGCTGGACACCAAGACCGTCGGCATGCTGATCAACGCCGACCTGTTGGTCGCGGGCATCGTCACGCTGATCCAGGGCCTGGGCGTCGGGCGGCTGCTCGGCGCCCGGTTACCGCTGGTGACGGGCGGTTCGTTCGTCTGCATCACGCCGATGATCATGATCGCCCACGAGTACGGGCTTCCCGCGGTGTGGGGCTCGATGCTGGTTTCGGGACTGTTCGGGCTGGCCATCGCCTTCCCGTTCGCCCGCGCGCTCCGCTACTTCCCGCCGCTGGTCAGTGGCATCGTCATCACCGTGGTCGGCCTGGCGCTGCTCGGCGTCGTGCCCGGGATGATCGCCGGCGACGATCCCGCGAGCGCCGACTACGCCCGCGTCGACCACCTCGCCCTGGCCGCGGGTGCCGTGTTCTTCGTCGTCGTGCTCAGGAGGTTCACGCGCGGGTTCATCGCCCAGGTCAGCGTGCTGCTCGCGCTCGCCGGCGGCACGCTCGCCGCGATCCCGATGGGCATCACCGACTTCTCCGGGCTCGGTGGCGCCGACTGGTTCGGCGTGGTCACCCCGCTGCACTTCGGCGCCCCGGAGTTCCCGGTGGCGGGGATCCTCTCGATGTGCGTGGTCATGCTGGTCGTGTTCGCCGAATCGACCGCGCAGATGATCGCCGTGAGCGAGGCGGTCGACAAGCCACTGGGCGACCGGGACCTGGCGCGGGGCCTCGCGGCCGACGGCCTCTCCGGCGTCCTGGGCGGCGCGATGAACTCGTTCCCCGACACCGTTTTCGCCGGCAACGTCGGGCTCACCATCATGACGGGGGTGCGCAGCCGGTACGTCACCGCCGTCGCCGGGATGTTCATGATCGTGCTGGGCGCGATCCCGAAGTTGGGCGAGTTCATCGCGGCACTGCCCGAGCCGGTGATCGGCGGCATTTCGCTGCTGAACTTCGCAACCGTGACCGCGGTCGGCGTGAACATCCTGCGCCGGGCGGGCCTCGACCGCGGCGACAACCTGCTGATCGCCGCGGTCTCGATCGGCGTGGGCATGCTCCCGGTGGTCGCCCCGGAGATCTACCACCGGTTCCCCGGCTGGTGGCAGCTGATCTTCGGCAGTCCCTCGGTCGCTGCTCTGATCGTCGCGTTCACCCTCAACCTCGCCTTCCACCACACTCGAAAACCAGGTGCGACGGCCACGCCGACGAGCTGATCCAAATCACTGCTCTCGCGCCTCCGCTGGAGATGCTGAAGTCCGTCTACGGTCAATAGCCGATCGGCCACGACCCGGCCACCACCGTGGGTCGGATCCGAACTGCGGATGCACGGAGCGGCCACCCGCTTTTTCGCGCCCTGCGAGCAGGACACTGCGCCGAGCTCGCTACGAAGGAGCAGCGAATCTCTTTCCGGAGCGCGAGCGCGTCGCGGCTGGGCCGCTGGTGGAGTGGCGGTCACGATCCGCGTCTGCGGGGGCGGCGCTCGACCGGGCTTGCCGCAAGCCGGACGCGAGCAAGCCCTACTGGGCCGCCGACCGCCACGTGGTGAGCAGTCGGGTCAGCGCCTCGGTCGCTTCGCGGATCGCCGTGACGGAGCACGTCTCGTCGGTGACGTGCGCCTGATCGGGGTCGCCCGGGCCGTAGATGACGACTGCGGGCGAGCCGAGGGCAGTGGCCAGCACCGAGGCGTCGGTGAAGTACGTGGCGTACTCGGGTCGTCGGTTGGAATCCGCCGGGCACAAGGCGTCGATGATGTTGCGCGCCAACGGGTTTTCGGAGTCGGTGGCGACGCCGGGCAGGTCCAGCTCGGTAGCGAAGTCCGTGCCGGGCAGCGCGAGCTCGCCGATCGCGGCACGTGCTTCGGCGGCGGTGAACTCCGGCGTTGTGCGGATGTCGAGTACCAGCTCGGCTCGGTCCGGGACCAGGTTCGGCTGCACACCGGAGTGGAACGAGCCGACGTTGACCGTGGCGGGGCCGTGCGTCGGGCTGGTCGGCCAGCCCGCGTGCCGGTGGATGCGCACGGCGGTTTCGGCGAGCGCGGCGAGGGCGTTCTCGCCGAGTTCCGGACGGGAACCGTGGGCGCTGCGGCCGTGCGCGGTCAGCCGCAGCCACAGGACTCCCTTGTGCCCGAGCACGATCCGGTTGGCGGTCGGCTCGGCGACCAGCAGCGCGGGGCTGGGCGCGAGCTCGGGGAGCAGCGCCGCGCCTTCGCAGCCGGTTTCCTCGCCGAAGGTGAACACCAGCTGCACGGCCAGGTCCTCGGGGCTGGTGCGGGCGCAGTGCATCGCGGCGGCGGCGATCGCCGCCACGCCGGCCTTCATGTCGCTGCTGCCGCGGCCGCGCAGCCGGTCGCCGTCGATCTCGCCGCTGTGCGGGTCGAACGACCACGTCGCCGGGTCGGCCGGCACCGTGTCGAGATGCCCGGTGAGGGTGATCGGGGTGCCGGTGCCGAACCTGGCGACCAGATTGGCGCGGCCGGGTCGCGGTTCGTCGACCGCGACCTCGAAACCGGCCGACGCCAGCATCGGGGCGAGCAGGTCGGCGGCGGCCTTCTCACCGGCCGCGCGGGTGTCGAGTCGGACGAGCTGCTGGGTGAGCGCGATCGGATCGGTCACGGGTCCTCCGTGGTCAGTGCTGGGGCGGGGTCGCGGAACCGCGGATGACCAGCTGCAGCGGGAGGGTCCGCCGCACGGTGTCGGTATCCGGTTCGGCGATGCGGGCGTGGACCAGTTCCAGGGCCCCTCGGGCCAGGTCGGCGACGGGCTGCTGCAGGGTCGTGAGCTTCGGGCGCAGCCATTCGCCGACCCGGATGCCGTCGCAGCCGATCACCGACAGGTCATCCGGGATGCGCAGGCCGTGCAGTTCGGCGGCGCCGAGGACGCCGACCGCGGCGATGTCGCTGCCGATGAAGACGGCGGTGGGCGGCTGCGCGGCGCCGGTGAGGTACGGGAAGGTGCTCGCGCCGAACTGCTCGGTGTAGGGGCCGTGCAGGACCAGGTCCTCGTCGACCTCCAGGCCGGCGTGGGCCATCGCGTCGCGGTATCCGCGGAGGCGGTCGCGGGTGGTGGAGAGCTCCCGTGGTCCGGCTATGTGCGCGATGCGCCGGTGTCCCAGCTGCGCCAGGTATGCCGTTGCCTGGTAGGCGCCGCCGTAGTTGTCGACGCCGATGGTGTCCACCCCGGCGGTGTCGGCGATCTCCTCGTCGAGCACGACCACCGGCAGCCCGTCGGCGATCGCCTGGAGCAGCCGCGGGTTCTCACGGTGCATCCCGACGTAGATCATCCCGTCGATCTCCTCGGTGCCGGCGACGAAATCGCTCACCTTGGCTTCCCGCTGCGCCTGCCGCCCGGTCACCCCGATGACGAGCGAGGCGTCGCTGACCGCGGCCGCGGTGGCGATCTCCTCGGCCAGCGCCGCGAAGAACGGGTTGACCAGTTCCGGGACGATCAGCGCGATGACCGGCCCGTGGTCGCGCGCGGCATCCGGGGATGCTGACGGGCGCACCTCGTAGTGCAGTTCCCGGACGGCGGCGTCGATCCGGGCAGCGGTTTCCGACTGCACCTTCAGCTGGCCGCGCAGGTAGCGCGACGCCGTCGAGGTCGACACTTGCGCAAGTTGCGCAACGCGCGTCAACGTCATCGCCGCCCCTTTCGTCGAGTGTTCGAGCGCAGTGTATCGGCAAGTCTCCGGGGTTTGCTCTTGACGCGCCGAACGAGCCCGCTTATGTTTGCGCAACATCGAGCGCAAAGTTTGCGCAAAGTACTTTCACCAGGAGGCGGAATTGAGTCGGGTGCTGCTGGCCGGGGAGTCCTGGGTCGCCCGGACGACCGACGTCAAGGGCTTCGACGCCATCGACCGGGCCCAGCTCGAGATCGGCGCCGAGGCGTTGCTCGCGGCGTTGCGCGCGGAGGGGCACGAGGTGGTGCACCTGCCGTCGCACGCCGTGGCCACCGATTTCCCCGCGTCGACGGCGGAACTGGGCGAATACGACGTGGTGATCCTGTCGGACATCGGCGCGAACTCGCTGCTGCTGCACCCGCAGGTGTTCAACCAGGGACGCCCCTTCCCGAACCGGCTCAAGCTGCTGGCCGAGTGGGTGCGGGGCGGCGGCGGGCTGGCCATGGCCGGCGGCTACCTCAGCTTCCAGGGGTTCCAGGCCAAGGCGAACTTCCACGGCACGCCGATCGAGGACGTGCTGCCGGTCGAGATCCTGCCCTACGACGACCGGGTGGAATGCCCCGAAGGCATCGCCGGTGAGCTCACCGGCACCGCGCACCCGGTCACCGAGGGCCTGGACGCGCAGTGGCCGATCCTGCTCGGCTACCAGCGGCTGATCGCCAAGCCCGACGCGACCGTGCTCGCCACGATCGAATCCCGGCCGCTGCTGGCCGTGCGCGCCGAAGGAGCCGGCCGGACCCTCGCCTTCGCCTCGGACATCTCGCCGCACTGGGCACCCACCGAGTTCATGGAGTGGAAGGGTTACCGTCGGCTGTTCCACCAGGCAGTCGCCTGGTTGGCCGGCGACCGGTAGCCCCAGCCGCGCCCCCGCTGGGCTGCCCAAGCCACCCGCGGTGTGCCTCGGCGCGACAACGACGTCCAAGCCTTGCCCCCGTCTCACCCCATCCGGTGCACCACGGAAAACTAGGGAGTGCGCACCGCCATGACCAATACCCCCGCTCCTCCGGTGGCCCCGCCGGCGACGTCCGGCCGGGCGGCCCGCGGCGCCACCACGACCGCCCTGGTCATCGCCACGGTGCTGGCCGGCATGCTCAGCCCGCTGCAGTCAGCGGTCAACGGCGCGCTCGGCGAGACCGTTGGCGACGGCAACAGCGCGGCCGTGATCTCGTTCGGCAGCGGCTTGGTGCTGATGCTCGTCATCGTGTTCGCGCGGCCCAGCACGCGCCGGCAGGCGCTGGGCATTCCGCGCCTGATCCGCAGCCGCCGCATCGGCTGGTGGAACTACCTCGCCGGCCTCTGCGGCGGCGCGGTGGTGCTCTCCGAGGGCGTCTCGGTCGGGGTCCTCGGGGTGGCGGTCTTCCAGATCACCCTGATCGCGGGGCTGATCATCTCCGGGGTCATCTGCGACCGGATCGGCGTCACCGCCACGGTCAAGCAGCCGATCTCGGTCGCCCGCGGGCTCGGCGCCGCGCTGGCCGTCGCCGCCACCGCGGTCACGATCTCGCCGAACTTCCACGTGCCGCACGCGATCGCGCTCGCCGTCCTGCCGTTCGCCGCCGGGCTGCTCGCCGGGTGGCAGCCGGCGGGCAACGCGGCCGTGGCGCGGGAGAGCGGCTCGATGCTGGTCTCGATCACGTTCAACTTCCTGGTGGGCTTCGTCGTCCTGCTGGCGGGCCTGCTGGTCCGGCTGGCGATCGGGACGGCGCACTTCTCGCTGCCGCCGACCTGGTGGATGTACACCGGCGGGGTGCTGGGACTGCTGTCGATCGGCTTCATGGCGCTGCTGGTGCGCGGTCTCGGCCTGCTCCTGCTCGGGCTGGGTTCGGTGGCCGGGCAGCTCGTCGGTTCGCTGCTGCTCGACCTGGTCGTGCCTTCGGTCGGCCACCCGATCCACCTCGTCACCGTGATCGGCACCGTGCTCGCGCTGGTCGCCGCCGGGATCGGCATGATCCCCTCCCGCCGGGCCGACGAACCGGGAGCCGCGCGGTGACCGGCGGGTTCGTGCAGACCGTCACGGGCCCGGTTCCCGCCGGCGAACTGGGGCTCGTCCTGCCGCACGAGCACCTCTTCAACGACCTGTCCGGGGTGCTCGACCCGCCGAGCTACCGGTTCACCGAGTTCCTGGCCGGCAGCGCCGTCGACGCATCGGCGGCGTGGGCACTCCGGCAGGACCCGTACTGCTGCCCGGACAACCTGGCCGCCAAGCCGGTCGACGGCGTGGTCGACGAAGTCGCGGCCTTCCAAGCGGTCGGCGGCCGGACCATCGTCGACGCCACGTGCAGCGCGGCCATCGGCCGCGACCCCGACAAGCTGGTGGCGGCGGCCCGCCGCACCGGCCTGAACATCGTCATGGGCTGCGGCGCCTACCTGGAGAAGTTCGAAGGCGAGCGCATCACGGCCAACTCGGTCGAGGCGCAGGCCGCGAGCATCGGCGACGAGCTCGCCCGCGGTGTCGGCGAGCACCGGGCCCGGCCGGGGATCATCGGCGAGATCGGTGTCTCCCCGGACTTCACCCCGGCGGAGGCGGCCTCGTTGCGGGCTGCCGCGCTCGCCCAGTGCGAGCACCCCGAGGTCGCGCTCATGATCCACCTGCCCGGCTGGCAGCGCCGCGGGCACGAGGTGCTCGACATCGTGCTCGACGAGATCGGCGTCGACCCCGGCCGGGTGGTGCTGTCGCACATGGACCCGTCGGCTGCGGACACCGCCTACCAGGTCGGCATCGCCGACCGCGGGGTCTGGCTGGAGTTCGACATGATCGGCATGGACATCACGTTCCCGAAGGAGGGCGAGGCCCCGGCTAGCCGGGTGAGCGCGGCGGCCGTCGCGGGGCTCGTCGAGGCCGGCCACGGCCACCGGGTGCTGCTCAGCCACGACGTCTTCCTGAAGCAGATGTGGACGCGGCACGGCGGGAACGGGTTCGCTTTCGTGCCAACGGTTTTCGCCGAGATGCTGCGGGCACTCGGAGTCGGCGACGACTGGATCGAGACGCTCACCCGGGCCAACCCTGCCCGCATGCTCAGCGGGCAGGACACCGGGCACCGCCCGTGACGTGCGCTGCGGCTCGTGAATTCGCCGCGAAGGAGCAGTGCGTCTCTTCGTCGGCACCCTGGTGAGCGGCTGGGGCGGGTTCTTCATCGCGGCGGCGTTGTACTGCAACCCGTGAGCCCCGAGGCGTCGGCTCGGCGCAGGCGTGAGAGTTGGGCCTGCGTCGAGCCGGCGCCTTGCTGCGTTCCGCCCTGCGTCGCACTGCGCTGAGGCACCGTGAGCCTTGGTGGCTCATCTTGCGCTTTCCCGTTTCTTGCCGATGATCGTCTCTTGTGGACGGACAATCGGATGGGCACTGCCTCTGGCCGGCGCTTCAACCTGTCGTACCACCACCCCGCGCACGGGGATCAAGCCTGGGCAAGGCCCTGTCCGCAGGGCCTTGCCCAGGCTTTGCCGGGCCGTCGTGGAGCGGTCAGAGGACCTTGTCCAGGAAGGCGCGGATGCGGGGATTGGTGTTGCTGTCGGAGAAGAACTCCGCCGGTGGGAGGTCGGCGACGATCTTGCCGCCGTCGACGAAGACGACGCGGTCGGCGACCTTGCGGGCGAAGCCCATCTCGTGGGTGACGACGACCATGGTCATGCCGTCGTCGGCGAACTCGGACATGATGTCGAGTACGTCCTGGACGACCTCGGGGTCCAGCGCGGAGGTCGGCTCGTCGAAGAGCATCAGCTTCGGGTCCATCGCGGCGGCGCGGACGATCGCGACGCGCTGCTTCTGCCCGCCGGACAACCTGTTCGGGAAGGCGTCGGCGCGTTCGAGCATGCCGACGCGCTGCAGCAGGTCGCGCGCCTTCGCCTCGGCCTCGGCCTTCGACCTCTTGAGCACGTTCATCTGGGGCAGCACGACGTTGCGCAGCGCGGTCATGTTGGGGAAGAGGTTGAAGTGCTGGAACACCATGCCCATCCGGGACCGCAGCCGGTCGAGGTCGACACCGCGTCCGGTCAGCTCTTCGCCGTCGAATCGCACGCTGCCGGCGGTCGGGGTCTCCAGCAGGTTGAGGCAGCGCAGGAAGGTGGACTTGCCGCCGCCGCTGGGACCGATCACCGCGACCACCTGGCCGGGTTCGATGGCGAAGTCGACTCCGTTGAGCACTTTGGCATCGCCGTAGGCCTTGGTCAGGTCCTTGACTTCGAGTAGTGCCATCAGATGTACACCGCCATCTTCTTCTCGATGGTGCTCGTCGCGAAACCGATGAGGTTGGTGAGCAGGTAGTAGAGCAGGCCGATGAACAGGTAGACCGTCAACGCGTCGAAGGTGCGCGAGATGATCGTCTGCCCCACGAGGAACAGCTCGTGGATGGTCACGAAGGACACCAGCGCCGAGTTCTTCGTCATCGAGACGAACTCGTTGCCCAGCGGCGGCAGCATGCGCAGGAAGGCCTGCGGGATGATCACGTGGCGCATGGACGAGGCGTGCGACATCCCGCACGACCGCGCCGCTTCCAGCTGACCGCGGTCGACGGACTGCACGGCGCCGCGGAAGATCTCGGTCACGTACGAGCCGCTGTAGAGCCCGAGCGCGATGATTCCGGCCGCCATGGGCGGGAGTTGCAGACCGAGCTGGGGGAGTCCGAAGTAGATGAAGAACAGCTGGACCACGAACGGCGTCCCGCGGATCACGGAGACGTAGGCGGTGCCGAGCCACCGCAGGGGCGGGATCCGGCTGAGCTTGGCGAAGCCGCCGATGGTGCCGAGCAGCAGGCTCAGCACCAGTGCGCTCAGGATGACCTGGATGCTGACGAGCAGGCCCTGCCAGATCTGCCCCGAGGACTCGATGATGGTGGTGACGTTGAACAGGGGGTGCTCCGCCGGCTTGGCCGCCGTGGTCTCCGCGCCGAACCACTTCTCGGTGACCTGCTGGTACGAGCCGTCGTCGCGCATCTGCTTGAGCGCGGTGTTGAACGCGTCCCGCAGCTCCGGATCGGCCTTCTGGAAGGTGTAGCCGTAGTTCTCGTCGGTCAGGCGGTCACCGACCTGCTTGAGGCCGCCCTGCTGGGCGATGAAGTACTTCCCGGCGGGCGCGCCGGTCACGACGGCGTCGGCCTGACCCAGCCGCGCCGACGAGAACATCTGCTCGTTGGTCTGCACCGTGATCAGCTGCGCGGCGGGCTGGTGCTGCTTGAGCCACTCGACGGACTTCGTGCCCACCTGGACGGCGACCCGCTTACCCGCGAGGTCCTGCAGCGACGCGATGGAGTTGTCCTTCTCGTTCGCGAAGATCGCGAGGCCACCGGGGTAGTAGATGTCCGAGAAGTCGACGGCCTTGGCGCGTTCGGCGCTGATGTAGATCGCCGAGGCGCCCACGTCGATCTGGTTGGCCTGCAGCGCGGGAACGATGTTGCCGAACGGCATCTGGACGAACTCGACGTTCTTGATACCGGCCCGCGCGGCCAGCGCTCGGACCAGGTCGACGTCGAAGCCGAGCTGGTTGCCCTGGGCGTCGGTGAACTCGAACGGCGGGAAGGTCGCGTCGGTGCCGACTCGGAGCGGGAGCTGACCGGACCGCAGCGCCGCGAGCTTGCCGGTGGCGGGAGGCTCCGCCGCGGTCGCCGCATTCATGGGCACGAGCACGAGCAGGCAGGCTGCCAGGCCGGTGAGCAGCGCGGTCGCTAGCCGCGCCCAGGTTCGCTGACGGGGCATTTCAGTGTCCTTCCGGGACGGATCGGCCGGCGGCGCTCACCGCGATCGTGTGCACGAGGCGAGCCGCGACCCGAGCGGTGCGGTTGTCGATGTCGTAGGTGGGGTTCAGTTCGGTGATGTCGGCCAGGACGAGCTTCGGGTCGCTGGCGACCAGCCGGCACACCTCGATGACGACACCGGCGGGTACGCCGAGGGTCGATGGGGCGCTGACCCCCGGCGCCTGTGCGGCGGGGAGCACGTCGAGATCGATCGACAGGTACAGCGCGTCGACGTCCGCGGCGAAGGCCCGGACGAATTGGAGGACGTCCTCGATGTGCCGCTCCTGGCAATCGAGGTCCAGCAGGTGGCGGACGCCGAGGTCGGCCGCGGTCGTGAACAGCGCGGCGGTGTTGCTCGGCTGGCTGATCCCGATGGCGGCGTAGGTGAATTCGGCGCCGCGCGCGGCTTCCGCGGCGGCGATCTGCCGGAACGGTGTGCCGGACGTCGGGCGATCGGCTTTCCGGAGGTCGAAGTGCGCATCGAGGTTGAGCACGCCCAGCCGCCGCCCGTCCAGCAGGCCGCTGCGCGCGAGCCCGAGGTAGGAGCCGTAGGCCGTCTCGTGCCCGCCGCCGAGCACGAACGGGAGGTTTTCGGCGCTGAGCTGTTTCACGACCGCCTCGGCGAGGCCGTCCTGCGCAGCTTCGAGGTCCTCACCGACGACCGCGACGTCGGCGGCGTCGTGCACGACGACCTCCGGCTGGATCGCGAACGAACCCAGGGCCGCGCGGATCGCGCCCGGTCCCGCCTGCGCCCCCGGCCGGCCGCCGTTGCGGCGGACTCCCTCGTCGCTGGGAAAACCGATCAGCGAGACGCCGGTGGCGCCGGGTGATTCGTTGATGGCGTTGTGCCACCGGCGATGTTCCGGGCCAGGTCCGTCAACGCGTCCGGTCCAGCGAAGAACGGGTGTGCTCACGCGTGATCCTCCAATCTGCTGATGTCCTGCGCGGCGGCGTGCGTGAGCGTGATGAGGGAATCGCGCCGAGGCCGGACGCGAAAATCCGGGGCCATCGTGCTGACCACGCCGACGAGGTCTTGCTTCCGGCCCAACACGGGCACGCTCACGCCCCACACGCCCGGATCGACCTGGCCGACGCTCACCGCGAAGCCCTGGTCCCGCACCCGCCGCAGGTCGACCTCCAACTTCTGCACCTGCGCGGCGGTCAGCGCGTGCGCCGCGGCGGCACGTCCGACCCGGTCCTCGGGCAGGTGCGCGAGCAGTGCCTGGGCGCTCGCGCCGAAGGCGAGCGGCTTGCTCAGCCCGGGGGAGAAGCTGCACCGGACGACTCGCGTCCCCTCGGCCGCTTCGACGCAGAGCACGTCGTTGTCGCGGGCGATGAGGAACGCGGCGAGTTCGTCGGTATCGGCCGCCAGCCGCCGGAGGCGGCGCTTCACCCCGCCCTGGCTGAGCACCTCGCGCCGGTAGTTCTCGGCCATCTGCACCGTCAGCGACCCCGCGCAGTAGCGGCCGCGCGTGCGCGCCTGGTGCACCAGCCCGATTTCGACGAACGCCGTCAGGTGCCGGTACACGGCGCTCGACGGGATGCCGGTGACGGCGGAGATCTCCTCCGCGGTCACGCTCTCCCACTCGGCGAACACCGCCAGGATCTGCGCTGCTCGACTACCGGCTTTCCGGTTGGTTTCCGGGCTTGTCACGGCGGGCACGCTACGTCGGCGGCGCCCAGCCGCCCAGCAATTTCTCCCATTCACTGGGAATTTGATTCCCAGTATTCGAACATGCACGGAGAGGAGCGATCAGCGGCGAATCCGGTGGCCGACAGCGACAAATCGACTACCGGCGGTGGCTGCCCGGCGGCGCTCTTTCGCCCCGGGCCGGCGGCAGCGATCCCACCACGGAGCTGCTCCGCGGTGGGACCGCTGCCGGGCTCGAAAGTGCGGCGCCCTGGTCAGGGGATTCCATGCCGAGGAACTGCCAAGACTCGTCGATCAAGATCTTCTGCAGCGGCTGACCCAAGCTTTCGCCTTTCTCGCGTAGCAGGATCAGGCACTGGTCGGGGTCCAGATCGGGGGTCAGTGCTCCGCCGCGGCGGCATGCGGTTTCCATGTGCAGTCGCAACAGGGGCGTGTCCAGGGCGGTGTCGTTTCCGGTGGATCCCAAACGGGTTCGTGCAGCGCTCGCGGCATATTGCATCCCGAAAGCCACTTCTGAAACTGTCCACATCAGACCTGGTTGTGGCAGAAGGTTATTCTGCCTGCCAACCGAGTTCGGGTGCCGCGGTCCGCGTGCAGATCCTCGCCCGAGCCGGGACTTTCGACGCTATTGCCGGGTAACTCGGCGTGTTCGCATGGCTACAGGGCGATCGGCACAGGCCTGGACGCAGATAGTGCGTGGCCACAACGCATCGGTCGCTACCTGGGTACGCCACCGCGTGGAGGCTGCGGTCCACAGTCGACCGGAACATGGCAGTGGCGGGCCGCGGGTGCGCTAGGCGTACCGCAGATCACCACCGGGACGGGAACCAGGGCTGGCGCAGGAGACAGGCCGATGGGATACCAGATCGGGGTGGACCTCGGCACCACCTTCACCGCGGCGGCGGTCGCCGTGGAGGACCGAGTCGAGGTAGCCACACTAGGTGAACACGCGCCGAAGGTGCCGTCGGTGCTGTTCCTGACCGACGCCGACGACTTCCTCGTCGGCGAGGCCGCGCACCGGCGGGCGGCAACCGACCCCGGTCGCGTGGTCCGGGAATTCAAGCGCCGGTTCGGCGACCCGGCCCCGATCATCTTGGGCGGCAAACCGTTCTCCGCCGACGCGCTGATGGCCCGGCTGCTGCGCTGGACCGTCGACACCGTCGCCCGCGAACGGGGTGAGCCGCCCAAGCACGTGACGGTCTGCCACCCGGCGAACTGGGGGCCGTACAAGCAAGACCTGCTCGCCCAGTGCTTCCAGCTGGCCGACCTGCCCGGGGCCACCACGGTGACCGAACCGGAGGCCGCGGCCATCTCCTACGCCTCGGCGGAACGGGTCGACGCCGGTGACACCGTCGCCGTCTACGACCTCGGCGGCGGCACGTTCGACGCGGCGGTGCTGGCCAAGCGCGAGCGCGGATTCGACCTGGTCGGAGCATCGCAGGGCATCGAACACCTCGGCGGTATGGACTTCGACGAGGCCGTGCTGACCCACGTCGTGCGCAGCACCGGGAAATCCTTGCACGGACTTGATCCGCGCGACGTGCAGACCCGACAGATCATCCTGCGCCTGCGCGCCGAATGCACAGCCGCCAAGGAGGCGTTGTCGGAGGACACCCAGACGGTCGTGCCGGTGCTGCTGCCTCAGGTCCAGACGCAGGTGCGGCTGACCCGGCAGGAGTTCGAGCAGATGATCCGGCCGAGCGTCGCCGAAACCATCCGGGACCTGCTGCGCGCACTGCGTTCGGCCGAGATCGAGCCGGGGGATCTGCAGAAGGTGCTGCTGGTCGGAGGATCCTCGCGAATCCCGCTGATCTCCCAGATGATCTCCGCGGAGTTGCGCAGGCCGGTGGCGGTCGATGCCTCCCCGAAGTACGCGATCGCGTCCGGCGCGGCCATCATCGCGCGCGAACGAGCCGCCAGCCAGCTCACCCCGGCTCCGCCGTCCGTAGCCGCGAGCCCGGCGCCGGCCGGGATGAGCGAGCCCGCCGCGGAGGTGGGCCCATCGGTAGGCGTCCCGCAGGAGGCGCCGAGCGAGCCGGCACCGATGCAGCCGGAGCCGGCGCCAACGGAGCCGGTGCCGCAGCAGCGTGCAGCGGCGGAGCCGCCGGCACCTGCCGAGGAGCCGGAGCCCGCTCCGGTCGCGGCCGCACCTGGGGAGACGGCCGGTTACGTGCCTGAGGCTGCACCGGTCGCACCATCGAGTTCGCCGCTCAAAATGCCTTCGAAGCCGTCGATGCCATCGCTGAAGGTCCCCGCAGTGCTGAAGGAACGGCGGGCGCGAGTGATCACGCTCGTAGCCGTTGTGGCCTTGTTGCTCGGGGGCGCGGGTTGGGGCGGCTGGACGTTGCTGTCGGGTCTGTCCACCGCGCCTCCGCCACCTGCGGTGGCCCCCCTGGCTCCGGCGCCCACGCCGGAGTACGTCCCGAACCAGCAGGGCGGTACCGACTCCGGAGGCAGCGGCGGTACGGGCGGTGGCACGGACAACGGTTCCGGCGGGGGCACCGATGGCGGTTCCGGCGGTTCCGGAGGTTCAGGTGGTGGCACCGACAACGGTTCCGGCGGTGGCTCTGGGGGCGGTTCCGGTGGCGGCACGGACAACGGATCTGGCGGGGGTTCCGGCGGTTCCGGTGATGGCTCTGGGGGCGGTTCCGGAGGCGGCACCGTGACCGACGATCCGCCGAAGCCCACCGACGAAAACCCGCCGAAGACCGGCGACGGAGGAACTGACGGCACCAACAAGGGCACCCACAACCAGTGATGGCGTCCGGGTGGACGACCACCCACGACACGAGGCGGGAAGACATGGACGAGGAGATGGTCGCTGACACGGGTGCCGGCGACGAGACCACGGACTTCTCTGCTGAGGAAACGACGGATTACTCCGCCGAAACCGATTCCTCGGCCGAGCCGGACTACTCGGCAGATACCGATTACTCGGCCGAGACGGACTACACCGCCGAGACATCCGACTACGACACCGCCGAGGACTCCACCGACGTCGCCTACACCGATCCATCCGACTACGGCACCGCCGAGGATTCCACCGACGTCGCCTACACCGATCCATCCGACTACGGCACCGCCGAGGATTCCACCGACGTCGCCTACACCGATCCATCCGACTACTCGGTCGATGAGCCGGCGGACTACGGGACCGAGCCAGCGGATGTGGTCGAGGAGGCTCCCGATTACTCGACGGAGGACGTGGACCAACCCGCCGAGGAGACGTCCGACACCGGCGAGTACACGACCCTGGAATACCAGTTCCCCGCGGGTGAAAGCTGGACTTCCGAGGTGGGATACGAGCACCCCGGAGCCGGGGAACAGCCGGAGGTGGAACCGGCTGAGCCTGGTTATGAGACTTTGGCGCCGCACACGGATTATGAGCAGCCGGAGCGTGGGGCGTGGGATGACGTGCAGCCGGCTGAGCCTGGTTACGAGAGCTTGGGGCCGCACACGGATTATGAGCAGCCGGAGCGTGGAGCCTGGGACGATGTGCAGCCGGCTGAGCCTGGATACGAGACTTTGGCGCCGCACACGGAGTACGAGCAGCCGGAGCGCGGGGCCTGGGACGATGTGCAGCCGGCTGAGCCCGGTTACGAGAGCTTGGGGCCGCACACCGAGTACGAGCACCCGGACTACTCGACCACACAAGACGCGGGCCTGGCAGCGGAACAGCAGGATCTCAGTCAGGAGGACCTGGACAGGCTGCGCGACCTCGACGCCCGCGGCGTAGCGGGTCCAACCGGATACTTCGGCGGCGAGGACATGCGGGAGCCGCTGGGAGCCGGCACCGCAGCCGAGACGGGCGTCCAGGAGGACCCTGACATCTCGTACTTCATCGACCCGGGTTCCATCGACCCGGCGACGGACGAGTCGTCAGGCGGCTTGCTCGGCGAATCAGGGCAGGCCCCCTGGGACACGGGGTACGACCCAACGGCCTTGGATACGTCCGGGCTCTGGGACGGCGGAGGCTGGAACACCGGGGTCCTCCCCGAGGGATGGGACACCGGGGGCTTGGGTGCTGGGGGCTGGGACACCGGGAGCTGGAGCACGACAACGACAACGACAACGACCACGACCACGACCACGCTGCCGTGGGCGCAGGGTGATCCGTTCTCGAATCCGGCTGTGCTCCAGATCACCGAGCCGGCCCTGTCCGGCGACGCGCTCGGCGGCTTGGGCGCGCCGCTGGGCGATCCGTTCGGTCTCACGGCCGCCGCCGGTGCCGATCTGGGTGGTTGGGTCGGTGGGACGCTGGGCGGCACCGACTGGGGTTCTTACGCCGGCGACACCCTGTCCGGGATGGGGTTCGGCGACTTCACCACGGTCGCCGACGACCTGCTCGGCGGGGAGTGGGGCGACCTGGCCGGTTCGGTGACGACCACGATCGGCGACACCGGGCTCGGCGAGGTCGCGGGCGGTCTGCTCAGCGGGGACATCGGCGGGCTGGCCGACAACGTGGCCAGCGGGCTCGGTGTCGGCGATTTCGGCCAGGCGGCCACCGACTTCTACAACGGCGACTGGGGCGGCCTGCTCGGGACTGCGGCCGAGGAAATCGGTGTCGGCGATCTCGGTCCGATCGGCGACGTGGCCGATGACGTGCTCAGCGGCGACTGGGGCGGGTTGGCCGGTGAAGCGGCTGGTGTCGCGGCCGATGCGCTCGGTGTCGGGGAATACGCGGACGTGGCCACCGACGTCATGAGCGGTGACTGGGGCGGCATGCTGGACACTGCGGTGGACGTGGGCGGCGGCGTGCTCGGCGTCGGCGGTCTCGCCTCGGGCGTTGATAACCTCCTCGAGGGCGATTACGGCGCGGCGGTCGGCGGAGTCGCGGGCGCGACCATCGGCGGAGTTTTCCTCGGGCCGCTGGGAGCCGCAGCCGGTGGCTGGCTCGGCAGCGAGTTCGGCGAATGGCTCGGCGACGCCGGTATCGACGATGCCATCGACGACGCCGCCGACGCGGTCGGTGACGCCACCTGGGACTTCGTGACCGACATCGGATTCGACGACGAGCTCACGGACGTCTGGGATTTCAGCACGGAGGCGGTCAGCGACATCGGTGACACCTTCACCGATTTCGGCACGTCGGCGGGCGATGTGTTCGACGACGCTGCGGAGACGGTGACCGACGTGGTCGACGACGTCGGCGGTGCCCTGGAGGACGCGGGCGACGCCATCAGCGACTTCTTCGGGTTCTGACCGATGCACATCCACAGTGGACTTTGACGGTAACGGGGTCAGGTGGGCGGCAATGACAGGGCCATCGCAGCAACCCAAGCCCCCCGAGGGGGGCTCCGCGCACTGGGTGGACGGCGTCGAAGCCGTCCTGGCCGCGGCCAGCAGGCTCGCCGAGAAGAGCGGGCGCAAGGACCTGGTCCGGCGGTTGAACGCGGACCGGAAGCACCTGGCCGACCGGAAGAAGCGGTTGATCCGCATCGTCGTGGTCGGCGAATTCAAGAAGGGCAAGAGCTCGCTGGTCAACGCATTGGTCAACGTGCCGATCTGCCCGGTGGTGGACACCGCGTCCACCGCCGTGCCGATGTCGATCGCCTACGCCGAGAAGCCCACCGTCACGTTGACCTACCAGCCGAGCGGCAACGGCAAGAAGGAGGCCAGCCGGGTGGCTGCGCCGTTGCGGGAAATCCCCAGGCAGGTCACCGAGGCTCCGCCGAACGACAAGGGCGGCAAGTTGATGTGGGTGGACGTGGGCATCCCAAACCAGCTGCTGTCGCAGGGCGTGACCTTCGTGGACACGCCGGTCGGCGGCCTGAGCGACACGGCGGAGGCGCCCACCTACGGCGTGCTGTCGGCCGCCGACGCGCTGGTGTTCGCCACCGACGCCGCGCAGGAACTCACCGCCACGGAGATCGAACTGCTCAAATCCGCGAAGAACCTCTGCCCGAGCGTGGTCTGCGCGGTGACGAAGATCGACCTCTACCCGCAGTGGCGGCAGATCGTCGAGCAGGACAAGGCGCACCTGCGCGCCGCGGGGCTGGAGATCCCGGTGTTCCCGGTGGCCACCGCGTTGCAGGCGCAGGCCGCGCTCAAACGCGACAAGCGGTTGTTCGCGGAGTCCGGTTGCGTGCCGCTGCTGGCCTACCTCGGGCAGAAAGTGGTCGCCAACATCGAACGGCTCACCCTGACCGCGGTCACCGCGAACTTCCGCGACGTGCTGGACCAGGTCGACCAGGTGCTGGCGGCTCGGCAGAAGGCGTTGGCCGATCCCGAGCAGGGCAAAGAGCTCGTCGCGAAGCTGCAGGAGGCGGGCAAGAAGGCCGAGTCGTTGCGCGCCGCCGGGGCGCGTTGGCAGCAGACGCTCGGTGACGGCTTCGGCAACATCTCGTCCGATGTGGACTTCGACATGCGGCGGCGGTTCCGGGACCTCGCCAGGGAGGCCAACAAGGCGATCAACGAAGGCGATCCGGCGAAGACCTGGGAGGAGATCCAGGCGTGGATGCGGCGCCGGCTAACCGCGGAGGTGGTGGAGAACTACACGTTGCTCCAACAACGCGTCGCCGAGCTCGGCAAGTCGGTGGCCGAGCAGTTCGCCGAGGACCAGCAGGGCGCCGAGGTCGAAGTGCACGCCGAGGCCCCCACGGAGCTGATCAAGGAGCTGGAGGAGGCGACCGAGGACGTCGAGATCGTCAAGGCCAGCCTGAAGACCAAGGGGATGCGCACCGGCATGCTGCTGTTCAAGACCGTGGGCCGGGTGGCGCTGATGTCCGGAATGAACCCGGTGTCGATGGCCTTCGGCGTCCTCAGCGGTGTCGGCGGACTGCGCTCCGGGGCCAAGCGCGACGTGCAGGAACGCCGCCAGAAGGCCAAGGCGGCGGTCAACCAGTACACCGAGGACCTGAAGTTCCACATCGCCAAGGACTCCAAGGACACCATCCGCCGGATGCAGCGCGAGATGCGGCAGGGCTATTCCGAACGCGCGGCGGAACTGCAGAACGCGGCGGCGCAGTCGGTGGCGGCGGCGAAGAAGTCGTTGCGGGCCGACAAGGACCAGCGGGAGCGCCGCCTGCCCGAGATGGAGCAGGCCCGCAAGTCCGTGGCAGTGCTGCGCAAGAAAGCCGAAACTCTCTCCCGGGCAAGTGAAGGCGGGGTGCGGGATGAACAACTCATCGCTCATCCAGCAGGTTGACGGGGTCCTCCGGTCGGCGGCCACCGCCTACGCCGGCACCCCGGCCGAGGCATCGCTGCAGACCCTCGCGGTGCGGGTTCGGCAGCCGCTGCGGGTGGCCATCGCGGGCAAGGTCAAGGCCGGCAAGTCCACCCTGCTCAACGCGCTGATCGGCGAGGAGCTGGCGGCCACCGACGCGGGCGAGTGCACCCGCATCGTCACCTGGTTCCAGCACGGCGAAAGTTGTCGCGTGGTGCTGCAGCCCAGGCAGGGGGAGGCGCGCGAGGTGCGGTACGCCCGCCCGGACGGCCGCGCCATCCGAATCGACCTCGGCGGCGCCCGGGCCGCGGACGTGGAGCGGCTGGTGGTGGAGTGGCCGTCCGCCGCGCTGCGCAACTTCATGCTCATCGACACACCGGGGATCGGTTCGGTGTCGGCGGACGTCTCCGAGCGGGCCCAGGACTTCCTGACGCCGGCGGACGGTCGGGTCACGCCGGCCGATGCGGTGCTGTACTTGATGCGCTACGCGCACCGCGAGGACATCCGGTTGCTGGAGGCATTCCACGACGACGACATCGTGCAACCGACACCGGTCAACGCGGTGGGCGTGCTGTCGCGGGCCGACGAGATCGGTGCGGGCAAGCTGGATTCGATGGCGAGCGCGGCGCGCGTGGCCGATTCCTACCGGAAGAACGAGCAGGTGCGTCGGCTGTGCCAGACGGTGCTGCCGGTGACCGGGCTGCTCGCCTACACCGGGCGGACGCTGCGCGAGGAGGAATTCCGCGAGCTGGAACTGCTGGCCAGGGCACCGGTCGAGGAACTGGCACCGACATTGATTTCGGTGGACCGCTTCGTCAAGCTGGACTGCCCCGCCGAGGTCGACGCCGAAGGGCGGAGCCGGCTGCTGGACCGCCTGGGCTTGTACGGCCTGCGACTGGGCATCGAGCTGATCCGGTCGGGCAAGTGCGGCAGTTCCACGCAGCTGGCCGCGATGCTCATCGAGAACTCCGGGCTGCGGCAGCTCGTCGCGGCGCTGGGCACCCAGTTCGCCGCCCGGGCCGAAGTGCTCAAAGCTCGATCGGTGCTACAGGCGTTGGGCACGGTGCTGCGGCAAATGCCCTTGGAGGGAAACAAACAACTGGTCGCCGATGTGGAGCGGGTGTGGGCCGGCGCCCACGAGATCGCCGAGCTCCGGTTGCTCAACTCCCTGCGGCAAGACCCCGCCGGGCTCACCGAGGAGGAGGTCGGGGAAGCCGAGCGCCTGCTGGGAAGTTCGGGAATCGCCCCGGCCCGCCGCCTCGGGCTGGCGCCGGAGGCTGACCAGGGGGCGATCCGCAATGCCGCGCAGGAGGCGCTGGCCCGTTGGCAGGGCCGGGCGGAAAGCCCGGCGAGCCTGCGGCAGTCGGTCGCCGCCGCCCATGTCCTGATCCGCAGCTGCGAAGGAATGCTGGGCGACCTCGTCGAACCGACCGGGTGACCGCGGGTCGGTTGAGCCGAACATAGGCGCCCGTCGGGTCAGACCCCGCGCTGGAGCGCGCGTTTGATTCGGCGGACCGGGAAGGAGGGTCCTGTGCAAAACGTGGGACCGAAAGCGAACCCTGGATATCCGAACGACAGTGGCGTCCCGTTCCCCGGGCCCGTCCAGGAAGGCGACTTCAGCGACGAGCACGCGGGCGAGCGGGCCGGAAAAGCGATCGGCGGCGTGATCGGGGGTGCTGCCGGTGCGGAGTTCGGCCCACCCGGGTCGGACTGGGCAGGTGGCGAGGTCGGCGGCGGAATCGGCGGCATCGTCGGGGAAGGCGTCGACGCGGTCCGCGGCATGGAGGTCGTGAGCGAAGAGGACCTCCCGCACGAAGTGGACCCCGCTGACGCCGGAGCCGCAGCCGCCGCGTCCGAGCAGGGCGCCGGCATGTGCCTCCCCGGCACGGACGACATGGGTGGAATGTCGGCGGATGCGAACATGTCGGGCGGCGGTTATTCCGCCGAACCGAACATGTCGGTCGACCCGGGCTCGCTCGACGGCGGCTACTCGGTCGATCCGAGCTCGCTCGACGGCGGTTACTCCATCGACCCGGACATGAGCGACGGCGGCTACTCGGTGGACCCGGGCATGAGCGATGGCGGTTACTCGGTCGATCCGAGCTCGCTCGATGGCGGCTACTCCGCCGACCCGGGCATGAGCGATGGCGGCTACTCGGTCGAGCCGGACATGACCGACGACGACTCGGCGGACTATTGAGGAGATGATGGCTTCAGACCCGTCCTCGGCGGCGAAAACGCCGACGATGGATCTGTTCTTCCCGATGCAGCATGGGGGCTCGCCTCCAACGTCACAACGCGAAGAGCCCCGTCGACGCAATCCGTCGACAGGGCTCTGGCGATTTTCGCGTGGAGGTTGAGGAAACTCCGCCCCGATCCACCGAATGGGCGGTGGTGGTCTTTCCCGGTTGTTCGACCGCTCTGGTCTGCCCTGGCAGCAGCGGTGCCTGCGGGGCTAGCTCACCCAGGAACTGCAGGTGGGCACGGTGAAATCGCCGACCATGGCCGCGGGTGAACGACCGCGGAAAGGCTCGCCCGCGCCGGCGAGCCCTGGACGGGATCGACGCGCGCATCTCCTGCCGAGCCGCTGGGGTCGGGCGGCGACGAAGGCGCCCGACCCCAGCGTCGAACTCGGGCCGTCGGCTCATGGCTGGCGGAGGTCTCCGCGGCAGAGGCGTTCCACGACACCGGTCAACAGGTCGACACCGGTGCAGATGTCCTCGTCCTTGGTGTATTCGCGCTCGTTGTGCGAAATGCCTTCCACGCTGGGCACGAAGAGCATCACGGTCGGCACGACGTCCTTCAGATTGGTCGAATCGTGGCCTGCGAGCGTCTGCATCGGACGGTGCGACAGGCCGAGTTCGCCGGACAGCTCGCGCGCCAGGTCGACTCCCTCGGGCTGATATTCGCTCGCCGGCCAGAAGTGCGCGCTCTTCTTGACGATCCGAACATCGGTCGACATCTCGATCGCGGCGAACTCGCGGTTGAGCATCTCGTCCGCCTCGTGCAACACGTCGAGACTCGACGAGCGCAGGTCCAGGTGCAGCTCGGCCTCGCGGGCGACGACGACGGGTGAATTCGGGTGGACGATGAGCTGCCCGGCCGAGGTGTGCAGTGCTCCTTCCGGGAACCGGTCGGCCAACTCCCGGACCGCCACGATGATCCGCGCGGCACCGAGCAACGCGTCTTGCCGGTCGGCCATCACCGTCGATCCGGTGTGCGACTGCTCGCCCACGACGGAGATCTGGTACTTGTGCGCGGCCCAGGTCGATTCGACCAAGCCGATCTGGATGCCCTCCTTGTCGAGGATGCGCCCCTGCTCGATGTGGATCTCCGCCGCGAACGCGGCACGCGGCCCGTCCTCGGCACCGAGGAATCCGATCTCGGTGAGAGCGTCCTCGACCGTCACACCGGCGTGGTCGGTGACGGCCAACGCTTGGTGCAGCGGCATCTTCCCGGTGTAGACGGCACTGCCCATCATGCTGGGCTTGAACCGGGAGCCCTCCTCGTTGAACCAGTCCACCACCGCGACGTTGAACGCCGGTCGATCCCCGGACTCGGCGAAGCGCTCATGCACCCGGCACGCGGCATGCGCTGCGGCGAGCACGCCGTAGGCACCGTCGTACCGACCGCCGCGCGGCTGCGAGTCCAAATGGGACCCCACCAACACGTACGGCGCCCCGGGATGCCACTCGTAGCAGCCGAAGAGGTTCCCGATCCGGTCGACGCGCGTGGTGAAGCCGCGCGCCCGCAACCAGTCGACCAGCCACTCGCGGGCCAACCGGTCGTTGACCGTGGCGGCCTGGCGCTCGACCCCGCCGGCTTCGGTGGCGCCGATCTCGGACAGCGCCCGGAAATCAGCCAGGACGTCGTTGTCTGTCGTCAACGTGTGCTCCTCCTCAGTAGCGCGCTGCAGCCGGCCCGGCGATGCTGAGCCGGGGCGCGAACAGCCCGGAAACGGCGGTGATCAGGGCGATTGCCACGAACAGTGCGGCTGCGGTCCAGATCTGGTCGCCGCTGGCGGCGAAGACCGCCGTAGCGACGAGCGGCACGCAACCGCTCAGCATGGCCGACCCGTTCGAGGCGATCGCAACTCCGCTGTAGCGCAGCTGCGGCTCGAACAACCCGGCGAGCACCGAACCACAAGCCCCGTAGGGGAAGGAAAGACCAGCCACCCCAAGTGTCATCCCGGCTACCACCAGAACCGGCTGCGCGGTCTCGATCAGCCAGAACACCGGAAAGGCGATGGCTGCGGTGGCAAGCCCACCGGCCACCACCACACGGCTGGGGCCGAACCGGTCGGCGAGCCGGCCTGCCACGACGATGACGGCGATCTCACCCACCGCCGCGACGAGCGTGCCCGACAGCAGCAGGGTCCGGTCCAGTTGCAGCACCCGCGTCCCGTAACTGATCACGAACGTCGTGACGAGGTAGAACCCGCCCATTCCCAGCAGTGCGACGCCGAGGCCGACGACGGCTTGCCGCCACGACTTGCGCAGGACCGCGGACACCGGCGCATGCTCGATCTCGTCACGTTCCAGGAGTTCCCGGAACGCCGGGGACTCCTCCAGCCGGGAACGGATGAACAAGGCGAACAGCAGCAGCGGGATCGCCGCGAGGAACGGCAGTCGCCAACCCCACGAATCGAAGTCGTCCTTGGACAGCAGGGCGACCAGCGCGAACGCCCCCGAGGACAGCAGCGTGCCCAGCGGCGAACCGATCTGCGGCAGCGCCGCGTACCAACCGCGTTTGGCGGGCGGCGCGTGCTCGACGGCGATGATGATCGCGCCGCTCCACTCCCCGCCGAGCGCCAACCCCTGCACGATCCGCAGCAGGGTCAGCAGGATCGGCGCCGCGACGCCGATGGAGAACTGGTTGGGCAGCAGGCCGATCAAGCCGGTCGTCACGCCGATCAGCGCGACGGTGAACAGCAGCGTCTTGCGCCGTCCCACGCGGTCGCCCATGCGGCCGAAGATCAGGCCACCGACCGGCCTGGCGATGAACCCCACGGCGAGGGTCGCGAAGGACGCCATCACGGCCGTCACCGGATCGTCCGAGGCGAAGTACTGCACGTTGAACACCAGCGCGGCGGCGGTGGTGAACAGGAAGAAGTCGTACCACTCGAGAGCATTGCCGACGAGAGCTCCAGCGGCGGCTCTGGATGCCGTCCGCTCGTCGAGGACGGTTGAGATGGGCGGCGCTGTCATGCCGGAAAGCGTAGGAAGTGCGCTTGCATATCGTCACTCGTCATCTGCCCCGACATTGCCCGACTTCATTGTTCAAATGCATATCCGGAAGCTACGCTCACGGCGACAGGGCCGCTTGGTCTCACCGGGCGTTCCCGGTCGAAGCGCCGCGTTCACAACTCGGCAACACACGGATCCCGGGGAATCGATGCGCAACATCGCTCGGATGCGCGAGGAAAGCCTCCCGCGCTGGAAAGCGCTGTTGGAAGAACTCCGGCAGCGCGAGCACCTGCTCGTCGAGAGCCTGATGCAACAGCTGGAGCACGGCGCGCGCTTCTACGCCGGGCTCGTCGACGCCGCCGAGTTCCGGAACACCAGCACGGAAGCGTTCCGGTACCTGCTCGGAATGCTCGCCGACGGCCGCCCGCCGAGGCACCTCACCGATCTGCCCCGCGAGATCGGCATCCGCCGCGCCGAGCAGCACGTGTCCCTGGAGAACGTGGTGTCGACGGTGCGCGGCGACTTCACCGCCCTGTGGTCGACCCTGCTGTGGATCTCCCGTGCCACCGACATGCCCGTCCTCATCGCCCACGTCGACGACCTCTGGCAGGTGGTCGACGACTTCGCCACCGAAATCCAGGTCAGCTACCTCCGCGGGGCCGCCGCCCGCGCGGATCTGGACCAGCACCGCCAACGCGCCATGATCTCCGCGCTGTTCAGCTCTTCCGAGCTCAACCCCGGACTGGTCCGGCAGATCGCCGGAACGCTCGGGGTACCGGAGGCGGAGCCGTTCGACGTCGTCGTCAGCGACCACGCCGACCGCGACCGCCTCGACGCGTTCGTCATCTCGGCGACGGGCCACGGGTCGCGGATCTTCACTGCGGACGTGGAGGATTGCGCGGTTGCGTTCTGGCAGTCGGCCCCGCCCGGGGAAGGACCCGATGACCGGCTCGGCGACCTGCGCTGCGGGCGCAGCCGGGTGCCGGCGTTGTCCGAATTGCCCGCCGGGGCCCGGACGGCGTTGCGAGTGCTGCGCGCGCTACCACCCGAAGTCGCCGGCCCGGCGTCCGTGGCCGACGTCTGGGATCGCCTGGCGGCGACGTACCTGCTGCAGCTCGACCCGGCGCTGCTGGAATCCGCGCGCGAACGGCTGGCGACATGCCCGGCCAGCGAGCGGGAACGCCTCGTCGAGACCGCTCGGTCCTTCGCCTCGACCGGATCGATCGCCGCGACGGCGAAAGAACTGTTCTGCCACCGCAACACCGTCGTGAACCGCCTGCGACGGCTGCGCGAGCTGACCGCGCTGGACATGACCGTCCCCCAAGACGCGGCACTGCTCAGCATGCTGCTGTCCCTCGAGTGACACCCCTCCGCAACCAAGACTTCGAGGGTGCTTTTCGCAGTCTTCTCGCGTGAGGAGGCGAAGCGGATCAGCGCCGCGGTCCGCGGCGAGGACGGCCGCACCTGCTCGTCGAACGGTGGCCGCAGGTGGTCGGGCTCGCCTGACCGAAGTTGCAGCAGCGCTCTCGTCGACTGCGGGAACCCACCACGTTCGACCGAGCAGGCGTGCCGGAAAACCGGTTCTTGCGGTAGTGCAATGGGGAAGGAGCGGGCGGGTTTCTCCATCAGGCCAAGAGCGTCCGCTCCCAATCCTCCCTAGTCCCGTCGGCCTCCAGATCGCCGAAATTACAGCCTATCTCGGTGCTTTCGACTACTTTTCTGGCAGCAGACAACGAAGGATCCAGTTGCGCACCAAAGGGCAAGCCACGGCCCGACTTCCTCGGGCTGACCATCCGTGGTCGTGAATGGGACGCACGGCATCGGCACATGGTTCCTAGCGGAATCGGCACGGCACCTTGGAAGCGCCCACCAGCAACCCTGCGACGCCATGACTGACGATCGCGCGTCGCAAGCGGCTGTTCCACCGATCACGGGATTCCCGTCCGCGCGGAGGTTTCGCTGGATAGTGTGATCACCGTGTACCGGTTCTCATGGTTGATCGTTGCTGTGCTCGCTGTTCTGCTGGCCACCAGCTGTTCGACGGGGATGGAGAAGTCCCATTCGCCGCGAAGGACCGTGGCGGTGGAGAAGTACGACATCGAGGGCACCAAGTTCTTCGGCGGTTTGACCCCGGCCAAGCTGCGCGCGGTGGATCCATGCGCGCTGCTGCGAGCCACCAACCTCTCGCAGTACGGCGTTCCCGGCTCCTACGGCAACGGCCAGTTCGGGTCGTGCTCGCTTCCCATGACGGACCACAGCGGTGCGGCGATGGATCTCGCGCTGTTCATGAACAACAGCGATTCCGATGTTGGCGAGAATCGCATCGGCGGTCTGCCCGCCGCGGTCAAGAAGGCGAGCTCGGGCCCGTGCCTCGTTCGGGTCGCTTTTCAGGGCAGCGACGGGACGGCGTACACGCCGCAGGCTTTGGGCCTGCAGGTCGACAGCAAGCTTCCCGACCCGTGCTCCCCGGCGGTGCAGATCATGACCGACGTGGTGGAGCAGCTGCGGACGGACCCGCCGATCGCGAATCGGTCGCCTGCCGAGCTGGCCGGGATCGATCCGTGCTTCCTGCTCGATCCGCTCGCGGGCCGTGACCCGCAGGCGAGTGCCACCACCAAGCCCAAGCCGCGGGGGCTGTACGAGTGCGTCTGGGAGGCACCCAGTGGTGTCCGTGTCGACGTGTCGTTCGCCAGCGGGCCAGCGGGCGACGGCGAACTGCCGCCCGTGGACATCGGTGGGGTCGTCGCGAAGGTCACCCCGAAGCCCCAAGAGGATTCTTGCCGGATCGAGTGGGAGCACCGCCAACCGCCGGGCTCGTGGGTCGGGATCGAGAAGATCGTGGTGGTCCTGACCAACCATGGTCCCGTAGACCGGTGTGCGGACGCGGTCGGCATCGCGCGGGAGGTGAAGTCCAAGATGCCACCGGCCTGACGAATGAAGCGCCTCGGGGGGTTTTGACCAGCGGCGGGCAGTCCGGCGACGGGATGCCGCGATCAGCCAGGTACCAAGGGACCTCGGGGAGAGTTGCACAGCCGAGTGTTCTTCGCGCCGCCGCGGTCAGCGGGTTGGGTCAGCGCACGCGCGGATGGTTCCCGGACTGTGCAGTGGTCCGGCGGACTGCTGCTGTCGGCCCCGCGCATGCGGGGATGGTTCCTGGGGGTAGTGCTTCGAGGCGACCATTCGCCTCGTCGCGATCAACGAATGGCTCTGATCGACTTCGGTGCAGACTCGAGTGCTGGAACTGCTGTATAGGTTGGTTTTGTGCGAATTTTGTTCAGTGCAACCCCCGCGTACGGCCATGTTCTGCCGTTGGCGCCGTTGATGCAGGCCGCGGTCGAGGCAGGGCATACCGTTGCGCTGGCGACCAGCGCCGGCGTGCAGGATGCGGTCGGTCCGGAGCTCCCTGCCGAGGTGGAGTTCCTGGCCGTAGGTGCTATGCCGATGGAGTTCTCCGAGGACGCTGCCCGCCGCACCGGCGCAGACCCTTTCCACCCGGGGCCCGAACTCATCGGGGAGATCTTCGGCGGCTCCCGCGTAGACCTCGGCGGCGATGAAACGATCAGTCTTGGCCGCGAGTGGGCGCCCGACTTGATCGTGGCCGAAATGTTCGACGCGATCGGTCCGATGGTCGCAGCTGATCTCGGCATCCCCTGGTATCAGGTAGGTATCGGCCCCGCGACGCCCGCTGTGATCACCGAGATCGAGCGCGCCGCGGCTTCGCGCGATCGGGACGCCGGGCTGGACCTCGTTGGGCCGCTGAGCTACCTCGACCCGTGCCCACCACTACTGCAGGATCCCGAGTGGTCCAGCCGTGTTCCCGTGCTGCCGATGCGTGCGCAAGCCCACCGGCGCCCCCACGACTTGGCATTCGAACTGCCGGCCTTCGCAGACCCGGCAAAGCCCACGGTGCTGGTCACCCTGGGCACGATCTTCTCCGACCCGGACGTGCTCGACACGACCGTGGGGGCGATGGCAGGCCACGAGGTCAACGTGATCGCCACTGTGGGCTCGTCGTTGAGGAATCCGGCCGCGGGCGATGACGGCTCCTGGCCGAGCCGGCGACTCGACGGTGTCGAGGTGCACTACGCGCCGTTCGTGCCGCTCGGCCGGCTTCTCGACCGAGCGGATCTTGTCGTCGGTGCCGGCGGTTCCGGCACGGTCCTCGGCGCCCTGGCACACGGTCTTCCCATGGTGCTGTGGCCTCAGGGCGCCGATCAGCCGATCAACGCCGCCCGCGCCGCTGCTGCCGGAGCGGCGATCACCGTTGACAGCGGGGACGAGATCTTCCCCGCCGTGCGGCGGGCGTTGAGGGAGGACACCTTCCGCGATCGGGCCCAGGCCGCCGCCGCGGAGAACGACGCTCGCCCCAGCCCCGCCGATGTCGTCAAGGAAATCACCCAATAGCTGGGCTGGGAGATGCGGGACGCGAACGGGCACCGGTTGGTGATCATTCGCGTGAACGGCGGAGTGCGGGCTTGTAGGACACGCGCTGGCTGGGGTGTGCGCCGGGGACGTGACGGCGCTGATGATCCGGGGCAAGGTCACACTGTGCGGCTGCCGTACTAGAGGCCGTGGTGGGAGAAAGGACTCCCACCTTCCTGAGTCGGCCGTCCTTGCCGCAGCCTGCGCACGAACGTGGTCACTGCGAGGACCATCCGTACGAGATTTTCCCGTCGTGAGCTGTGACTTCGTCGACTTGAACGTACGTCGACAAGACCGGCTCGGCAGTGTCCTTCTCGCGTGCTCACGTGCCGCTTGAAATGCATGGATAAAGTTTTCGGCAGTCGCACCACGAAGTACTCGGCCTTGTGGCCTAGGTCGGGACGGCGTAGGCGACGATGTTGTCATCGTATTCGTGGGTGCTGTCGTTGAAGAGGCCTCCACAGGTGATCAGCACCAGGCGGGGATGGCCGGTGCGGTCGAACAGGTCCGCTGGCAGGGATGCCTTGGGGTAGCTGCGTACTGCCGCAATCCGGTATCGGGTCGTGTCGTGGGTGGAGGTGACTTTGAGGGGATCACCTGGCTGGAGATCAGCCACCCGGAACAAGGCGCCAGGGCCGGTGCTGCGCGTGTCGACGTGTCCGTCCAGCACGACTGTGCCGCGCCGGGAACTTGGTGCGGCGCCGGCGCTCCACCAGCCGACCACGCCCGGTGATTCGGGCACGCCCAACTGGTGGTCCGGCCCGGGCAACACGGGTTGTACCGGCGCGTCGACACCCAACGTCGGCAGCTGCACTCGCTGCGGCACCTCGTTCGGTGACACCGGCACCGGCGCTTCCGGCGCCGAAGCCGGTTCAGGAGGGCTTCCGGTATGGGCAGGCGGGACGGTACCGGTGTGCGGCCGGGCGGGACCGCTGGCCAGAGCGTGGCCAAGCCCCGCTGCCACAGTCACCAGGCCGAGCACCAGCAGGATCTCCGGCACCCGGCGTCGCCATGAGCTCACCCGAACCGTAGGCGCCGACGCAGCAGCGCCACACCGGCGCCCACGACCATCGCCAGACCGCCTGCCATCAGGCCGAGGTCGGCGGCGTGGGACTGCGCCCGCTCCGCCAAGCCGCCGGAACCCGTGTTGGCCCCCTTCGGCGGAATGCCGAGGGCGTTCGCACCGGCCTGGGCATGGCTCAGGTGTTTGAGGACCACCGGGAGAAAACCCTTCGCGTAGTCCTGCACGTCAGGATCCCGACCGGAGTCGATCTCGGTGCGCGTTAGCGTGCTCGCCTCCTGGTGTCCGGCGATCTGCGCCTGCAGGTAGGTGGTGTCGAACATCCCGCCGGACGCGCTCTCGAGCTGGTTCCCGATGCTCTGTTGCTGTGCGTTCGGCGATGACGGCAACGTCACGCCCTTCTGTCCCGCCAGGTGCTCGAGGTTGCTCTGTGCGTTCTGGTGATCGGTGAGCGTTTCCTGCGCCAACGACCGCACCTGCGGCGTGGTGGCCTTCTGCAGAGCTAGCTTGCCTATGGTGATCTCCGCCAGATTCACTTGCGCGACCTGCGCCATGAACGAGTTGTCCTGTTCGGCCGATGCGGCGGCAACGCCGGGCACAGCCAACGCCGCCACCATGGCTGCGCCACCGAACGCTGCCGCAGATCGTTTCCTCATCCTGGTCACAATCCCCCCATTTTCAAAGCATCACGGAGTCGGGCTACCCCACGTGCCGCAACAGAAACACCGGCGTACTACCGAAACTTTGGTCGGTTGGTCGCGTGTACGTGGCACCTGGAAGGGCGACGGCTAAATCGGTAAGCTGATTACCTGTGATTCGCCGCGCCTCAAAACTGCCGGCCAGCGAACGCCGAAGGCATCGCCACCTTCGAAACCAACGTCCCACCGCGCAAGATCCTGGAAGCTAAAAGGAATTCCGGTATTTCACCCTTCCACGTCTCCTCGGTGTTACGCCACGTGGTGATTGGATTTACCGCTGCCCCGAGCGGATCACCGGAAAGTTCAAGGACGAAGTCGTGCTGGCTACCAGCCGGAACGGTCAGGTCTATCCGGAGAGCACCGCGATCGTCCGGGCCTCAGGTGCTCCCGGCCGGCAAGAGAGGGGGGCTTCAGGTGAAGGCAGCCACCGTGGTTCCGGGTAGGCCGGAGTTGTCGGCGGTCACGGAACTGCCCGATCCCGTTCCGCAGCCGGGGGAGCTGCTCGTGCAGGGCCTGCTGGTGGGGTTCTGCGGCATTGATCGTGATGTCACCGAAGGGGCGCACGGTCTTCTGCTGCCGGGGCAAGGCCGCATGGTCCTTTTCCACGAATCCGTCGGACGAGTGGTCCATGCGCCCGCGATCAGTGGTTTCCAGGAGGGCGACTACGTGGTCGGTGTCGTCCGGCGTCCGGACCCGCAGCCGTGCGAGGCGTGTGCCGCCGGGCAGTGGGATTTCTGCCTCAACGGCGAGTACACCGAGTGCGGCATCACGGGGCTGGATGGCTTCGGTGCTCAGCAGTGGACGGTCGAGCCCCGCTTCGCGATCAAGGTCACTCCTGCGCTCGGTGATCTCGGAGTGCTGGCGGAGCCTGCATCGGTGGTGGCCAAGGCGTGGGAGCAGGCCGACTCGATCGGCAGGCGAGCCTACTTCGCTCCCCGCCACGCGTTGGTGACCAGTGCGGGATCGGTCGGTCTGCTCGCTGCTCTGCTCGGCACGCAGCGCGGCCTGGACGTGCACGTTCTTGACCATGTCACCGGGAGGCCGAGATCGGATCTGGTGCGCGCATTGGGCGCGGCCCACCACACCTCGCTGGACGATCTGGGCTGCGAACCGGATGTCGTGATCGAGGCGACCGGATCCGGCAAGGTTCTGTTCGAGGTGCTGCGGCACACTGCGCGCAACGCCATCACCGTGCTGACCGGCATCACGGGCCACCACCGCACCACGTCCGTCCCGGCGGAGGTGATCAACAACGAGTTGATGCTGGACAACGACGTCCTCGTGATCAGTGCCAGCGCCAACCTGCGCCACTACAACCAGGCCGTGCAGGCATTGGCGGCCGCGGATAGGAACTGGTTGAGGTCGCTGATCAGCCGCCGGATCCCGCTGGGCGCGTGGACCGATGTCTTCGAGTCGGGTCCTGGCGAGGTGAAGGTCGTCGTGGATCTCCAGGCCTGACAACGAAGGCGCCAACGGTTCACCGTGCTGCGTGCATGCCCCTGACTCGCTGAGTGATCAGGTCGAGAACGCGGGTGGTCGTGGCGATGTCGTCTGGCGTGATTCCGCCGGGCAGCCGGTTGCGCAGGTCGGTCCTGGGCCGACCCACTGTCGAGATCACTCAGCTCCTTGGCCCGATGTATGGCGGAAATCGTCATTCGACGCGCGCCGATGCCGGCGTTTCCTCCTCGCCGGGAAGGCGGATATCGGTGACGGCGATGTTGACCTCCACGACCTCCAACCCGGCCATGCGTTCCACCGCGGTGATGACGTTGCGGCGCACCGCTCGTGCCAGGTCCACTACGGCGGTCCCGTATTCGACCACGATTTCCAGATCGATGGCGGCCTGCTTTTCGCCGACCTCGACAGCGACTCCAGAGGTCTCGGAAGCGCGGGCGCCGGGAATGCGTTCGCGCAGCGCCCCGAATGCCCGTGCCACGCCGCCGCCGAGCGCGGCGACCCCGGAGATTTCGCGGGTGGCGACTGCGGCGATTTTCTGCACCACTACAGCGGCGATCGTTGTGGCTCCCCGTGTTGTCTCGCTGACCTCACCCGCCCGCGGTTTGTCGGCCCCTCCGGGTGTCGTCGCCCAAGCGGTTTCAGCGTGCTTGGCCTGCGTGGTGGGGGCTTTGGTCTCTTCGGCCATCGCGGCCATCTCCGTTCACTACCGGCGCGCACGCCTCCGGCAAGGCACGAATACCTGCTCGGCGCGATGCGGGGCTACTCGTGGTGGTGGGTGTTTCTCTTACCGGATGCGGGTGGATGTGGTGCCCGCATCGGGGCACGCCGCTTGCGAACCGGTTTGCGTCCCTCTCCGGCGTCGCGCGCTGTCGCATCGCGGGAAACGGTTTCCTCTGGCGCTTTCTTGGAACGTGTTTTCTTGGTGCGCGGCCCGGGTGCACTCCGGCCAACCTCGCGCGCCGGTCGCTCTTCCTCTGCGGCATTTTTGGCCTGCGGTTTCGAGTCTTCGTCGGGCGGTGTTCGCGCGCCGTCGTCGGAGCCCTTCAACTTCTCACCGGCCCGGGCGAGGGCGCCGCCGGTCGCAGCAAGGATCACCCCGATTCTGCGGGTCACGCCTGTGCGCAGTCGGCGGAGCCGTCCCTCGCTACCGGGCTCGTCCATCTTTTCCCCTCCTCCAGCGCGGGACCTCGGCAGGCCTGCGGCAGCGCCGGAAATGGTCCGACCTGTGCGCTTCAGGCCGTGCTGGGTCCGCTCGCGAACAAGCGGGACGTTCCGCAACTTCCCGCCCAGAGCGCCGACGAGCGGACCAGGGTTGAGCCGCCGAAGCTTCCGGCTCACCTTTCGGGCGGCCATTCGCAGCTCAAGCTTCGTCAACCACGCGTGCACGTAACCGATGACGGTCGCCAGAAACACCTTGATCCGGGTCATCGCTACCTCCGGCGCTGACCACATTGCCGGAGAATCGCGTCCAACCTGATGAGCGCGACCTCGGCGATGTCCGAGTTGTGCGCTCGGTGTTCCCCAGTTCCCGCGGTTGAAACCACGATGCGTGAACTACTCTTGCCAGTCGCTGCACCGGACAGCTCGGCACTGGATTGGTTGTCGGCAGTCACCCGTGGGTAGCCCCGATGCATGGCTGCGCTGGGCAAGGCCGAGGCCGGGACCCGGAAACTGGCCCGATTGGCCGGAGGACTACGGGAGGCCGCTGGGCGAATCGTTCGCGACCTGTTGGCCATGGGCTCCGCGGTGCTGTTCCGGAAGGTTCCCGCCTGGCTGGACAAACTCGCCGACGCGGCGAGCGGGTCGCCGGGCGTGCAGGCCGCGCTGGCGGGGGTTTCCGCTGCCGTCAGGGGGAAGCACCCGTTGTGGCCAGCGGTGAAGGCCGCGGTCGCCGGACTGAGCGCCAAGGCCAAACTCCTCCTGGTCCTCTGCCTCGTCCTCGTCCTACTGCTGGGACCGGTGTTGCTCGTGCTGCTCTTGTTGTTCCTGATCGTCGTTGCGGTGATCAGGGCGGTGCGACCCCGGCGCGCTGAGGGACCTGCGCCTCTAGTGCTGCAGGCCGAGTAATGGGGCGACCGCGAGTTCGGGGGATGCCTCGCTGGCGATGAGCGGACCCCGTCCCTGATCCACACGTTCGCGGTCGCCGTCCGAACGCAGGTAATCGTCATCGCTGCCACAAGCTCTTGAACCTTCATCCTTCCGCACGATCACCGCGGCCGCTGGCTGTGTCGGGAATCCCTGACGAATCGCGAGGGACTCTGGGAAAGGGGAGAATGCAGTGTGATTTCAAGCGTTCGGATGTTGGCGTGCATACCGCGATCTTGGCGTTCGGGAGGGTCGTGATGTTGGTCCGGATCAAGGTGTACCTGGCGGCTTTCATCGGCTACCTGCTGGGCCGCTGGCGCAAGGGGAAAGTCGCCTTGCACCTCGCGCGCCGGCTGGCACGCAAGAAACTGAGCGGTATGAGACCTGCCCGCCGACGCGCCGTTTTGAATCGCAGGAAGCTGCTCCTGCGGCGCGCGGGTGTGGGTGCCGCAGGCGTTGTGGCTGGAGCCGGCACTGCCTACGCCGCCTATCGCATGACCCGCTCGGTCGAGCTCGAAACAAGCGAGGCCGAGCAGCCGTCTGGCGAAGCGTCGGTAGGCGAGGCCGCGGACGAGACGATCGTTCCTCCGGAGGGTGCCATCCCAGCCGCGCGCGAGGCACCCAGGGCAAAAGCGAAGAAGAAGGCAGCGAAGAAGGGTGCCCAGGGCTGACCCGGTACCTGGCTCCGAGCGTCTGACATGCGCGCCGGAAGGTTCCGGTCGAGCTGGGTTCTTAGTGAACGTCGGCCACCAAGACCACCTTGCAGCGCCGGGCGACTCCCGAACGTCGTTGATCTTCGACTCGCAATCGCTCATTCGCCGTATGGCGCATACTGGTGGGTGCGCACGGTTTGCCGTGCGTTCGGTGCCCAACTGATCAAGGATCTTCGGTCCACCAAAGGCATTCGCATCTTGGAGAAGGAGCGACGCCATGACGTGGTTCCCTCGCTTGCTCGGCATCGGGACGGCCGCACTGGGTGCGACGATCGTTCTTCGCCCAGAGACGCTGGCCGTTCCATGCGGACTGACCGACACGGCCGGAACAACTTCCCCGGGTACGGCGGCGCTCTGCCGAGGCATCGGCGCCCGAGACGTTGTGTCGGGGCTGGCCCTGGCGTTCGCTCCCAGCCCGAACCCGTTGTTGCTGGCCGTTGTAGGTCGCGTGGCGGCCGACATCAGTGACGCGCTGCTGCTGGACAGCCTTCGACCCAGACCCCAGACGCGGGGCATTCTGGCGACGCTCGCAGCCGGCCGAGGCTTGCTGAGCGCCCTGAGCGGCCTGACCATACGTTCAGGACCAGCGGATGAAGAATCCGCAGAACTGGGCGGCGAGGAATCGCGGCGCCGAGATCGCGGAGAGTGCTACTCAGAACGCTCATGGCCCTTACGACGCTGGGTGAGTGGGATCGTGGATGAGGAACTCCGGGAGACCGGCGTGCTTCGGTGATCTCGCTTTCGAAGTCGAGCGATGATATTCCATCGTGCGGGATGGTCACGATGGAAATGCTTGATATATTTGAAAAGCAGGTTCGATCACGAAATCGCTCGCGACGAAGGTGTTCGGCGTCCAGCGGTCGGGTAGCCTGGCAAGATAATCGCGGTAGTCGGCTGATCGGGCTTCGACGCTTGGTCAATGTGCAAGGTGGTAGCGCCGAACCCATGGCCGCACCCGGTTGCGTGAGCTGGTCGTGACTGCGGGCAACACGCCCGCCCGGCTGTTCGGGCAGGGGGCTGATCATGAAATCCGGACCTCAGATCGCTATGGCAGTAGCCGTCGGCTACGCCCTCGGGCGCAGTCGCAAGATGAAGCTCGCGATCACAGCCGCGGGGATGCTGGCCGGACGACGTTTAGCGGATCCCAAGGAACTGCTGGCTAAGGGCGGCAAACTGCTGGGAGCGTCTCCAGAGGTGCAGAAGCTCACGGGAGAGGTGCGAGAGCGTTTGCTGGACGCGGCCAAATCAGCGGCGATGGCAGCGGCGACGAGCAAGATCGAATCGCTTGGTGACAATCTGACGAAACGTGCCGCCGGTTTGCGTGCGGTCAACGTCGAAGCTGCCGGGGAGCAGGTCTCGAACGCCGGGAAAGGAGTGACCAGCCTCAGCAAGAAGGCGATCCGGCGGGGGGCGAGCTCGGGGGAGACTACCGCGGCGGACGAGGACGAGACGGAGTCCGAGGAAAGCGAAGAAGAGCAGTCCTCGGAAGGCAGGAAGGAACGGGGTCGCACGCCCGAACGTTCCACAGCCTCGAGTGGCGGGCGATCGAGCTCTGCCGCGGAGAAGGAATCCACGAGGACGCCGCGGTCCGGTGAGCGGGGCAAGGCGACGTCTGCGGCCAAGTCCTCCAGTGGTTCGAGCGGCCGGGCAGGAAGCCGGAGTGGCGGGTCGGCAGGACAGGGCAAGCGCAAGCAGGCGACGAGCTCCAGGCCCAAGTCGTCGGCTCCGAAGAAGACGTCTTGAGCGGGCTGGGTGATGACCATGGCGCAACCGTCCAGCGAAAGTCGCGAATCCAGATCGGGTGGCTTGTTGCGAGAACTGCCGCTTGATCCGTTGAAGGCCGGAGCCAAGGAGCTGCTGACGTCGGCCGGGGAACGTGCAGCCAGTTTCGTCGGCGACAAGGTCGAAGAAATGACCGAACGGTTGACCGAATCGGCGGAGAACGGTGGTGCCGGACTGATGGCAGCGGTCACGGGCGGTAAGGAGTTGGCGGCAGGTGGATCCCCCGTCAAATCGGCGCTGAAAGCCGGTTTGACGGGCGTGACGGAAAAGGTCAAAGGTGCACTGGGCATGGGCGGCGGAAAAGGAGGGAAGAAGGGCAAGTCCAAGGTGGTCAACATCATCGAGCACAATGATGTCGGCCTGCCGATTCGCGTCGTGTACGACCAGTGGACCAGGTTCGAGGACTTCCCGAGCATGACGAAGAAGGTCCTCAGCGTGGATCAGGAGTCCGACGAAAAGATCAACTGGCAAGCCCAGATCTTCCTCTCGAAACGGAGCTGGCAAGCCACCATCGTCGAACAGGTTCCCGACGAACGGATCGTGTGGACTTCAACCGGCGCGAAGGGGACCGTGGATGGCTCCATCACCTTCCACGAGCTCGCGCCGGACATGACGAGGATCCTGCTCGTCATCGAGTACTACCCGCAGGGGCTCTTCGAGAAGACCGCGTACATGTGGCGAGCGCAGGGCCGCCGTGTTCGCGCCGACTTCAAGTACATCAAGCGGCACCTGATGACGCGCACGATCTTGGAGCAGGACGCGATCGAAGGCTGGCGTGGCGAGATCCGAGATCGCGAGGTCGTCAAGACCCACGAAGAGGCTTTGCGCGAAGAGGAAGAGGCGGAGTACGGCGCGGAGGCCGGCGAGGAAGAGCCGCAGGAGTACGAGGGCGAGTACGGCGAAGCCGAGGAGGGCGGCGAAGAGGGCGAGTACGGCGAAGAAGAGGAGGAAGCCGAGGAGTACGGCGACGAAGAGGAGGAGGGCGAGTACGGCGACGAAGAGTCGGAAGCCGAGGAGTCCGAGGGTGAAGGCGAAGAGGAGGGCGAGGAGGAGTACGAAGAGGACGAAGGCCGGGAAGACGAAGACCAGCGCGGCCGGCGTCGCCGCGAAGCGGTGACGTCCAGCCGGAGAAGGTGATGACATGACCGTCGCGAGCATGCAAGGGGGCGGCGGATCGCCGGTGCAGCGCGGTTCGTCGGGCGACTTGGCGGAAGTGGTCGAACTCATCCTGGACAAGGGGCTCGTCATCGACGTCTTCGTTCGGGTTTCGCTGGTGGGAATCGAGATCCTCACCGTCGACGCGCGGGTCGTAGTGGCCAGTGTGGACACCTACCTGCGGTTCGCCGAGGCGACCAACAGGCTGGACCTGGATCAGAAGGGCGGCAAGGACCTCCCGGAGCTGATGGAGGGCATGACGCAGAGCGGCGTCGAAGGCAAGACCAAGGGCGTGATCGACGCGGCCAAGGACAAGTTCGACGAATTCCGGGGTGGCGATCAGGAGGAGAAGCGGGAGAAGCAGCCCGTCAAGCGCAGGGAACCGCGGAGCCGGGAGCGTGAACGATGACCACGCACGCGAAGCGCGCCGAGAGTGTCCGGACCGAGCCGGAAGGCGACGTCGAGAAAGCCGTGTACGTCTACGGCATCATCGATCGCCGAGAAGAGCTGCCGGACGGGCTGCCCTCCGTCGGGGACGACGAGGCCAAGGTGGTGCTTGCCTCGCGCGGCGAACTCTCCGCGCTGATCAGCGAGGTGTGGCTGGCTCGACCGCTCGGCACCCGCGAGGACCTGCTCGCGCACGAGCGCGTCCTCGACACCCTCGCCGCCGAAACGACCGTGATACCGATGCGTTTTGGTTCCGTTGTGAGAACCGCGGAAGCGGTCGTCGAGGAGCTGCTGGAACCCCATCAGGACCACTTCGAGGCCATGCTCACCGAACTTTCAGGACTCGTCCAGTTCACCGTTCGAGGCAGGTACGCGGAGAGCGCGCACCTGCGCGAGATCGTGGATGAAGTGCCCGAGGTCCGACAGCTCCGCGAAGATCTCAGCGGGCTGCCGGAGGAAGCGGGCTACGCGGAGCGCTTGCGGCTGGGTGAACTGGTCAGCAACGCCGTCGCCCAGAAGCGCGAATCCGATGCGGAGACGCTGATGGCCTCGCTCGAATCGTCTTCTGCCGCTTCAGTTTCACATGCGGTCGCAGCCGAGGACGATGCCGTGCACGCCGCGTTCCTCGTCGATCGCGAGCAGATCCCGCAGTTCGAGCAGGCCCTGGACGAACTGGGGGAGCGGTGGGCGGGACGGATCGACCTGCGCTTGATCGGTCCGCTCGCACCCTACAACTTCTTGCCGGAGGCCTGATATGGGACTCATCACCGGGCTTCTCACCCTGCCTCTGGCACCAGTGCGAGGTGCCGTGTGGGTCGCCGAAAAGGTGAAACAGCACGCGGAGCAGCAGTACTACGATCCCGCGCTCATCCAGCGCCAGATCGCCGACGTCGACGACGCCTACGCCGCCGGTGAGCTGACTGACCCGGAACGCGACCGGTTGCACGAAGACTTGCTGGCCAGGCTGTTCGAGGCGCAGCGGCGACGTCGGGGAGAGGAGATGTGACCTGGTGGCCACGGCGCGGCGCGACGGGTCTGGGGATCGCGAGTCACCGGCGGAGCGCCGCCGGCGCAACCTCCCTCGGCAAACGGGATCCAAGACGGCGGCAGCCAAGAGCAGCCCGGAGCGGGACCAGAAGCCGAAGCGGGCGCACCAGGAACCCGACAGTGACGACGAGAAAGGCCGAGCGCGAGCGCGGCATTCACTCAAAGCGGCCCAGGTGGCCCGGCTGGCCGTTCGCCAAGTGCACGAGCTGACCGGTCGAGAGCCGGAAGGCGTCACGTCCCTTGAACGGTCCGAAACGGGCTGGGTCGTGGGCGTCGAGGTGGTCGAGAGCCGCCGGGTTCCGGACTCGGCCGACATCTTGGCCGTGTACGAGGCGGAACTGGACGCGGACGGTGATCTCGTTTCGTACCACCGTGTCGACCGCTATGCCAGAGGGCGAGGCAACGAACGATGACAGGCTATGACGGCAACGACCGGACGACTGCTCCGGCGGTGCGAGGAGGCGGTGCCCGCGCACCGACGTGGTACGGCGAGCGCGCGACGCCCGCACAGCCGCAGTCGGCGAATCTCGCCGACATCCTGGAACGGATCTTGGACAAGGGCATCGTCATCGCCGGTGACATCCAGGTGAACCTGCTCGACATCGAACTGCTCACGATCAAGCTCCGGCTGGTCGTGGCCTCGGTCGAGCGCGCCCGCGAAATGGGGATCGACTGGTGGGAACACGACCCCACGCTGTCCTCCGGTCACCGTGACCTGGTCGAAGAGAACCGGTCGCTGCGATCACAGGTGCGTGAGCTCGAATCCGGGCGCAGCGCGACCGAGGCCGCTCTGGAGGACGAGCCGCTTCCCGAACCTCATCGGGAGGCGCGCGAACGCAGCTCCGAGGAGCAGGACCGTGGCTGAAACGCTCTCCTACGTCTACGCGATCTTGCGAGGAGACGTGGACATTTCCGGGCACGTGGCTGGAATCGCCGGGTCGGAGGTCCGGCTGGTCACTTCCGGTGGCCTCGCCGCACTTGTCAGCACGGTCGACGCCGAGGAGTTCGGCGAACAAGGGCTGCGCAAGAACCTGGAGGACATGCGGTGGCTGGAAACTACGGTCCGGGCGCACAGCCGGGTCGTCGAGGCCGCCGCCACCGCCTCGCCCGTCGCCCCGCTGGCCCTGGCCACGGTCTACTACAACGATGACCGCGTTCGGGCCGCACTCGCGGAGCGCGGACCAGCGTTCGCCGACATCCTGGAGCTGATCTCCGGTCATACCGAGTGGGGTGTCAAGGCGTTCGCCGACGTCAGCTGGAAGGAGCAGCGGGAGCCCGCCGCCTCGAACCCCGGTGGCGCCCAGGATCGGCCAGGGCAGGCATACCTCGGCAAGCTTCGGGAACGACGGAAGGGACAGGCCGAGGCGGAGCGCGAGGCGGTGCAGCAAGCCGAGGAGATCCACGCTGTGCTCAGCGAACTATCCCATGCGAACCGGGTGCACCCGCCGCAGAATCGTGATCTCGCGGGCTATCAGGGGTCGATGGTGCTCAACGGCGCCTACCTGGTGGACGATGCGCGAACCGAGGAGTTCACTGCGGCGGTGGAGAGCATCGCCGCGGAGAGCGCCCTGCGGATCGAGCTGACCGGGCCGTGGGCCCCGTATTCGTTCGCAGCGGTGGAAGGTGCGGATCAGCAGTGAGCGCGATTGCCGGGGGCCGCGACAGCAGCCCGCTCACAGTTCGCGACTCCCGGGAGATCGCGCTCGTCGACCTTCTCGACCGGTTGCTGGCGGGTGGCGTCGTGCTTGTCGGCGACGTAACCATTTCGCTGGCCGGGGTCGACCTGGTGCGGGTGTCTTTGCGGGCGATCATCACCTCGATCCACGAGGGCACGATGGATGTCGACTCGTGGGAGCAGATCGACGATGGGTGAATCTCGGCGCGACCACCGACCCGAAAGGCAGCGCGGGTTGCCGCACCGCATCGAAACCGACGCGGAGTCGGTCCAACGTGACCTGGTCCGGCTCGTCCTCACCATCGTCGAACTGCTGCGCCAGTTGATGGAACGGCAGGCCCTGCGCCGCGTCGACGAAGGCGGGCTCGACGAGGATCAGGTGGAAGAGCTGGGCCTGGCTCTCATGAAGCTGGAAGAGGCGATGGCCGAACTCCGCGACCGCTTCGGCTTCGCCGCTGAGGATCTCAACCTGGACCTTGGGCCGCTCGGCCCCCTGCTGCCACGCGATGACTAGCACCCTCGGTCCGGGGGCGAAGAAGCCCAGCCGCGTCTAGCACTCCAGCCGTAGTTCGTGATGGTCATGGTTCACGGGTGGATTGTCGCTGGTAGTGGCGTTCGACGAAGACGCCAGCCTGCTGACCTTGCCGAATCACGTCTTGGACCAGGTGGTCGGCCAGCCGCTTGGAGCGACGGAAGTCCGTTCATCAGTGGGGCCTCGCTCACGCAAGGCCCCACGACGGGATCAGACGGTGAGCACGAGCTTGCCCTGGAGGTGACCGCCGTCGAGCAGCCGGTGCGCGTCGGCGACGCGCTCGAACGGGAACGTCTCCTGCACGTGGACCCGGAGCCTGCCCTGTTCGACGAGTTCGACGAGCCGCCGCAGGGCGACCGGATCCGGGTCGACCGCGATGCCGCTGAAGCGCATGCCGGCCGCCTCGAACTTGGCGGCGAGCTCGGAATCCTCGTCGGCGACCGCCGTCACCAGGTGCCCGCCTGGGCGGAGCACGTCGAGCGAGCGTTCGACGGTGTCGCCGCCGAGCGTGTCGAGCACGACGTCGATGTCGCGGACCGCCTCGGTGAAGTCGACCGTCGTGTAGTCGATCATCTCGTCGGCGCCGAGCCCCTCGACGAACTTCCGCTTGCTCCCGCTGGCGGTCGTGATCACGTGCGCGCCGAGCGCTTTCGCGATCTGGATCGCGACATGCCCGACCCCGCCACCACCACCGTGGACCAGGACGCGGTCGCCCTCGGTCACGCCGGCGAGGTCGACGAGGCCCTGCCACGCCGTCAGCCCGACGATCGGCAGCGCCGACGCCTCGACGTGCGAGAGCGACGCCGGCTTGCGCACCAGGTGCAACGCCGGAGCAGCCACGACTTCGGCGTACGCGTTGGCCGCCCGGGGGAACAGCGGCATTCCGAACACTTCGTCGCCCGGCCGCAATCGCCACGTCTGCGCCTGTTCGACCACGCCGCTGATGTCCCAGCCGAGGATGAACGGCGGCTTGCCGATCAGCGGGAACTCGCCTGCGCGCAGTCGCGCCTCCAGCGGGTTCAGCCCGATCGCCTTGACACGGACGAGGACCTCGGTCGGCAGGGGCTGGGGCGCGGGCGCGTCCACGATGGTGAGTACCTCGGGACCGCCGAGCTTCTGCTGGGTGATGACTCGCATGACTCTCCTGGCTTTGGAAGGGGAGAACCCAGACTATGTTTCCGATAGGAACCAGCAGGTACCTTTGGCGCCATGCGCGGTTTCGGTCCCAGTGATTCCTTTCTTGCCGACTGCCCGGCGCGTCTGGCGGTCGAGCTGATCGCCGACAAGTGGACGGTGGTCGTGCTCTACGGCCTCAGCAAGGGCCCGGTGCGCCATGGCGAGCTGATCGAGCTGATCGGCGGCATCTCCCGCAAGATGCTCACCCAGACGCTCCGACGGCTCGAGGCGCACGGACTCATCCGCCGCCACGCCTACGCCGAGGTGCCGCCCCGCGTCGAGTACGAGCTCACCCCGCTCGGAGCGACGCTGATCGATCCGATCCACATACTGACCGAGTGGGCGAGGGCGAACGGCGCCGCAGTGCTCGATGCGCTCGACGCCGATTCCGAGCCGGTCGCCCATCACAGCTGAGCCCTCACCGCTCTAAAGGTTGTTCCGTAGCGCGTTGGCGAACCATGATCGATGATCATGGTGTGGAGCAGCTCATCAGCGCGAACAAGCCGGAGTGGGCGCCCGTGTTCACCGAGCAGTCGATGTGCCGGTTCAGCAAGCTGGCACGGACGGCGCACCAACCGCACCTACCGGCAGATCGCGCTGAAGTTCGGCATCGCCAAAATCCTCTGTGGACCGGGTGATGGACCACTGGCCCCACTGCTAGCACTGGCGCCCCTGACGAAGAAACACGGCTCCGACACCGTGCTGATCGTCGACGGGATGGTGCGCCACTAGGCGTTGGATGACCGAGTGTGTTGGAGAGAGGACCCCGCCGCCGGGCTGTCGCAGCAGCTCGGTTGAAGCCAGGGGCAGCCTGATCCGGGGGACTCCGGGGAGGGTGGGAAGCAGCCCTGACAACGCTCCGGCCTAGTACTCCAGCCGAAGTTCGTGATGGTCATGGTTCACGGGTGGATTGTCGCTGGTAGTGGCCTTGCTGTGCGCGGTATTGGTGGCGTCTGCGCCACTGTGAGCAGCGGATCCGGTGTGCAATATCGAGTATTGGTCGGGCGATGAGGGCGGTGAACAGGTGGTGGATTTCGTTGCAGGTCAAGGAGATCCACCCGAGGGTCGCCGGTCCGGGGTTTCGTTCGGTGGACGCGACGACGGCGAGGAATGCGTGGGCGAGCATCCCCAGGACTGTCCAGCGGTGCCACGAGGTCCAGAGCCGGACCTGGTGTTGATCAAGCCCGGTGAGACCTTTGCTGGTCTGGAACGATTCCTCGACTGTCCACCTGCGGCCTGCGACCTGAACCAGGACTCGCAGTGGAACGGGGCGGGGCGAGTAGCAGCGGTAGAACGCCAGCTCGCCGGTGGTGCGGTTGCGACGGATCAGCAACCACCGGTGTCCGCTCGGCTCGTCGGTGTCGATGTCGGCGAACGCCCAGTCGTAGTAGCGATTCCCCGACCAGCGATGCGGGTGATCATCTGCTCGAACATCACCGCCCATCGGTCAGGGTTTACGCTGGAGCCCGCGGCCACCAGCCGATCAGGGTTAGTCCACACAACCGACCATGATCAACTGATGGGCCGCACCTGCATCTGAGCGGCCCACCAACGACATCACGAAGTCCGGCTGGAGTACTAGTAGTACTTCGTTAAGTTGGTCTTCGTTTGGGGAGCTTTCGTTGGCATGTGGGGCAAACGCCGGTCCAGCACAGTAAGACGCCTTGGAGCAG